>JBAXTR010000030.1:0-13356 GCA_037130095.1 Methanomicrobiales archaeon | reverse complement strand
GTGGGGGTTGGGGCAGGGGTAACCGGAATTGTCGATGTTATGGCTGGAGTAACAGGAATAATTGTTAAAGGCAGGGAATTCATCGTAAGGGTGCCACCGTTGACAGGTGATGAATGTTGTATGGTGTTAATTTTTATCTCAAATGCACTCACAACACCTGCCATCGAGACCATTACTGAGACCACGAGCATTACGGTCATGATCCTGGCAATGTGGTTCTTTTGCGACATATTGTGACCTATTAAGACCTATATATGGAGGATTCAAATAAAAAGCTATCCTGCCATAAACCGGATTAAGGCCTGTTACAATGGTGCCAATCTGAGTTTGAAGGCGAATGATTGGATATCTTAATCCCCCCTAAAATATACCGGATATCAATGGTATTCCGCGCATAAAAGTTGGTTATCAGACTCTCTTAAAAACCCTTAAATTCTAATAGGTAATAATAAAGGCCTTATTTGGGCTTTAAATCCTGTAAATCTTATGATAAATTTATTCCAGGTCGGGGTCCTCGGGATCACCCCGGCATTGATTAACAACCAAATCTTTTCTTTTCCGGCCCGTTTTGGTTCCTGTTCTTAAAAGCCGGATTTTAATTTCTCAAAGATGGCAGGATGTTACTGTTGAAACCTGCTCAGGAAAAAAGTTAGTTGTCGGTTGGGGGGGTGGTTGTATTCCGGAAAAATCCGGCAGCATTATCCATTTATTTGGTTCCGGTCTCTTCCTTATTTACTTCTTCTCCCGGTTCTTCATTTTTCACGGTTTCAGGTTTCATCTGGGGGAAGAGAATTACTTCCTTGATCGAGTCGCGGTTGGTAAGGAGCATCACCAGGCGGTCAATTCCAAGACCGACGCCACCTGTTGGCGGCATGCCAAACCCGAGCGCCGTAATAAAATCGGAGTCGATCATCTGGGCCTCCATATCGCCGGCCCTCCGTTTTGCGTCCTGGTCCTCGAAACGGGCCAGCTGGTCAATTGGGTCATTCAGTTCGGAAAAGCCGTTTGCAATCTCCATTCCGTTGATGAACAGCTCAAACCGCTCGGTGAACCCCTCCTTTTCCCTGTGCTTTTTTGCAAGCGGGGAATTTTCTACAGGGAAATCATAAACGAATGTCGGCTGGACCAGTTTTTCCTCTACCATCCCTTCGAAGAAAAGGACAAGGAATTCTCTTTGTGTCTTCGGTTTTTCATAGTCTTCGATCCGGTGCTTCTTTGCTATTTCACGGAGCTCATCCGGGGTATGGGCATGGATATCAACACCTGCTATCTCCCGGACGGCATCTTCCATTGATAATTTTCGGAACGGGGGCTCGAACCGGAGCGTTACATCACCGTACAAAATATCATATTTCCCGTGAATGGTGTGGACAAGGTGGGAGAGGATCCCCTCGGTCAACTCCATCATGTCACGGAAATCCTTATAGGACTCGTAAATTTCCACCATGGAGAACTCAGGGTTATGACGGGTGTCGATGTCCTCGTTCCGGAAATTCCTCGCGACTTCAAAGACCTTCTCGAAACCCCCGACGACCAGGCGTTTCAGGTAGAGCTCAGGCGCGATCCGGAGGAACAGTTTCTGTTCGAGGAAATTGTGAAATGTTGTGAACGGTCTGGCGTTTGCACCGCCATAAATTGGCTGGAGGATCGGGGTCTCAAATTCAAGGAAGTCCCGGTCATCCAGGTACCTCCTGATCAACGAAATTACACGGCTGCGGGTCCTGAATACCTCCCGGCTCTCTTCATTGACAATAAGGTCAACATATCGCTGGCGGTACCGTTTTTCGATATCTTTCAGGCCATGGAATTTTTCCGGTAATGCACAGACGGATTTGCAGAGGAGGGTCACCTGGTCCACCCAGATTGTGATCTCACCTACTTTCGTCCGGAAAACATGTCCGTTCACCCCGACGATATCCCCCCGGTCTAGGTTCTTGTTAATAAACTCAAATTGCTCTTCCCCGAGATCGTTTTTCCTGATATACAGCTGGATACGGCCACTCTCGTCTCCGAGGTCTGCGAATATTGTTTTTCCGTGGTTTCGGACTGTAAAAATCCGCCCGGCCGTGATGACACCTTCTTCGCTCTTATCATGCCCGATTGCATGAAACCGCTGCTTGATCTCTTCGATAGTATCTTTCCGTTCAAATTTAGCCGGGTACATCGGCACCCCGGCCTCTTGTATTGTCCTGATTTTGTCGAGTCTCGCCTCGTCAAAGCTGAGGGATTCTGGTGTCAAACTCATCTGGTACTCATCTCACGTTTGTTATGTGAATTTCCACGGGCACCCTCATCCATCGGAAAACACATGGTTTACCGCAGTTGAACGGATATTCCCGCGAACCGTTCACTCTTGTTTCACAACAGGGCTACATTCTTAGCGGCTTCCGTAGCGAAATGTACCTGTTAAATTCTCCCCGCAGGATAATAATACCTTCAATGCACGATCTTCTTTGCGTAAAGGTGGTTAGCGGATGAAAATAGCAATTGCGACACCGTTAATCTCCTGAGTCCTGCTCCTTCATCGTTATCATGGTAATCGCCTCGGTAATCATCTCCCTGACCCCTTCAAGGTCACTACGATATGCTCTTCTCAGGGCAGGAATTGCTGCCGGATCACCCAGGTACCCAAGTGCCCAGGCGGTTTTTTGGCGGACTCTCCAGTCTTCGTCTGAAAGGGTGTGGATCAAGGGGTCTACCGCACGTGTATCACCTAACCGGGCAAGGGACTCAGCAGCTTTCCAACGTCGGCCGGGATCCGGATCTTCCAGCATTGAGATATAATGCCGGAACTTTTTCTCATATTCTTCGGTTTCAACATTATCCACCGCTGGAAGTGGTGTGTCCTTCATTCAATGTTCTCATACGATTAAGGAACTATAATATATCGCCACCTTGAATCTCATCGATACAATTGACCATTAGTTACACAGACAACCCCGGTATTGATGAGGTTTGAGGGATATAGTTCGAATACCAGGTAACAATTCCCCTGATTCATGGTTTTCGTAAGAGAGACAGTGGGTATGCAGTATGGAACCACCCAAATCAGTATACAGGACAGATAACGGGACCATAGTAATAGAGCTCGTACTCAGGAACGTGATGCAGCTCTTCAATTCCCTTGACCCATCTCCATTTCATGAAAAAGAACTTGACCCGGACGCTGAGGAATATATTTTCAACGCGGTCGTTGACCAGCCGAAGAAAATTCCGGTTAAAATGGCCATTTATCTCCCTGAAGAGTCGATAACGGACACTACCCGTGAATCAATTATCCTTGGCATCCATAACCATTTCATCTACAAGTCCTCGGTTTCAGACCGTGAACTCAGAAGATTGTTTGAACGGGGAAGGTTTGTACTTCTTATCGCAATGGGTTTTCTCTTCGGGAGCCTCCTTGGACGGCAGTACCTGGCAACCCTTGAGCAGAGCCTTCCGATCAGAATGGCGGAGGAGGGGCTCCTGATATTCGGGTGGGTCACTCTTTGGGAGCCGGTCTATATTTTTATCTACGGGTGGTGGCCAATTGTCCAGAAACGAAGGATTTATGACAAGATTACCACGATGGAGATCGAAGTGCTACCGGTCCCCACCTCGAAACCGGTACGCCCAGGCAATGCACCAGGGGTAAGAAATGCCATCCCGGGGACCACCTGATATTATTTCGGTGCAGCGATACACTACTACTCATGGCAAAGAAAGTTGTGCTCCTCTGCGGGAGCCCACGGCCGGAAGGGAACACGGCACAGATCATTGAAGAATGCGCGAAGGTGATCAGGGGGTCAGGGGTTGAAGCTGTGGTATTCTCGCTTGCGGGAAGGAAGATCGAGTCCTGCATTGCATGTTACCAGTGCAAAGACCTTGGCTGCTGTGTTATTAACGATGGTCTGAACGACCTCATCGAACTGCTCAGGGATGCAGACGGGTTCATCGTTGCATCCCCGGTCTATTTCGGTACGGCACGAGGAGATGTGATGGCCGCGTTGCAAAGGATTGGCCTTGTATCAATGGCGACCGATAACTTCCTCCGCTGGATGGTTGGGGGGCCTGTTGCCATCGCACGCCGGGGAGGCCACACGGCCACAATACAGGAAATGCTGATGTTCTTCCTGATCAACGAGATGATCGTACCCGGTTCAAATTACTGGAACATGGTATTCGGGCGTGAACCCGGCGAGGTGTGGAATGACACTGAGGGGATCGCAACGATCCGGTTGTTTGCGGAAAATGTTGCTGAACTGGTCCAGAAACTGGACTAAAAACAACCCCTATACCTCACAGGGGATGAAATAAAGCCCTTTTTAATATCACCTATCCTGATGTATTCGGGTGCTACCTTTTTTTTATGCCGGATGATCAGGCATGTTGATCCCGGATCGCTTGGTTTATACTCCAAAAAAGACTATAGACGCCTGAAAGAAGAAGGCGATCCCTGATTTGAGTACCAATATTATTGAAGTAAAAGACCTCGAGCACCAGTACGGTGACTTCAAGGCAGTGGACGGTATCAGTTTTACCGTTGGAAAAGGGGAAATTTTCTCATTCCTCGGCCCTAACGGGGCAGGAAAGAGCACAGCGATCAATGTACTGATCACGTTACTAAAACTCCAGAAAGGCGAGGCAAGTATCGCCGGGTTCGATGTCAGGACACAGCCGGAAAAGGTCAGGGAGTCAATCGGGATCGTATTCCAGGAGGTAACCCTTGACCGTGACATGACGGTCTGGGAAATCCTCGAGTTCCACGGAAGGCTTTACGAGATGGAGCGGGCAGACAGGAAAGCGCGGATCCAGGAGATCCTTGAACTGGTGAAACTTGAAAGTAAGAAGGACACCTATGTAAAGAAACTATCGGGCGGGATGAAACGGCGGCTTGAAATTGGCAGGGGGCTCATGACAAGGCCGATAGTACTCTTTCTCGACGAGCCGACCATCGGTCTCGACCCCCAGACAAGGATGCGGATGTGGGACTATATCAAGGCCGTGAACGACGAGGGGACAACGATTTTCCTCACAACACATTACATGGACGAGGCAGATAACCTGTCAGACCGGATCAGTATTATTGACCATGGAAAGATCATTGCGAGTGGAAAACCATGGGAACTTAAAAATGCACTTGGCCAGGACCTGATTTATCTTGAGACCAGTGATAATACAAGGGCAAAGGCCATTATTAACGACCTTGTGAACGTGAGCGGGGTTATTGACAAAGGTAAGGGGATCCTTATTACAACAAATGACGACGGGACGAAGGTGCTCCCCCTGCTCATTGAAGAGATCCGGGGCAGTGGAATCAGGGTTATCACGGTGAACCTGAAAAAACCCTCAATGGATGACGTATTCGTTCATTTCACAGGCCGTGAGCTTCGCGATGACAAACCAGAAAAGGCCTCGACCTCATTCGGGAGGAAATGAACGATGCACTACGGGTTCCTGACCATCTACTGGCGGGACATGATCAGGTTTGTCAGGTTCAAGACACTCCTGATCTCCTCGCTCATCCAGCCGGCATTGTGGATGGCTTTTTTCGGCATTGCCATGTCCGCCAATTTCGATCGGCTCGGGGCATCGATCCCCCCGATCCCGGGGGTCCCGGAAGTGCAGTACCTGACCTACATGGCCGCCGGTGTCATCGCAATGACCACGCTCTTTACGAGCCTGTTCGGCGGGATTGTCCTGTTGTTTGATAAAAACTGGGGTCTTATGAGGGAGATCATGGCAAGCCCGCTCCCGAGGGACCATATTATATTCGGCATTGCTCTATCGGGTATGACTAAGTCCTTCATACAGGTGATCATTGTCATGGCATTCGGGCTGCTGATAGGTGTACATTTTTTTGCTGGGTATACCCTAGGACAGACGGTCATTGCATTGCTTGGGATCATGCTCTTTGTAGGGATGTTCGCCATAGGGTTCCTCTTTTTCTCCGCAGCCATCTCTATCTCGATGGAGACCCCTGAGGGGCTACAGGGGATTATCACGCTCCTTACAATGCCAATCTTTTTCGCAAGCAACGCACTCTACCCGGTTTCCGCATTTCCACCCATTTTACAGGCAATCTCAACGGTAAACCCGCTCTCCCAGCTGGTAAACGGGGTTAGGTACTTTGCAATCGGGGATAATTTCACGACAATGGGCATTCATTATGTCTATACCACTGGGGAAATCCTCCTCTCGTTCACGATACTGGTACTATTTGCAGGCTCCATGTTCGTGGTCGCATGGTGGAGGTTTAAAAAGGCAGTTGTTACCTGATCAATGAATAATAACTAGTTTCCATTTTTCCCTTGTTATTGCAATAAATTCATAAGAAATAAATTTTTTTTTCAATCCTGAAGTTACTGATACGATTCGGAACATTTCAGGATTATAACAGCCCAGAGGTTTTTGATCTCCCGGATATTCCACTACGAATCATCCGGGGCTGTTACGACCGCTGAATTGCCCGGTTCAGGGACAAACACACGTGCAGAAGATAATTCGGCCATGAAATCGTCGATACGATACATATCGGTAAGGACCATCTCCCGGAACCTTGCGACGGGGATCAGGCCACCGAATTTCCATCCATCGGGTGCCGGTAGCAGGATCAGTGATTCCACCTCTTCCCGGGAAAACATGCAGGCCTCTTCAGCTGCCCGGACCACGGTCCCGAACGGGTCATCACCCCTTACCACGCGAACAAGGAGCGAGAAATCATTATAACTTATCTGGCCTTTGAAGCCGAGTGTCCGCGTGAGAAGGGACGAATAAAGTTTGCCGAAAGTATTATTCCGGAAGGTGAGGAGGAGGACACCTATTCCCCTTGCACCCTCCCGTGCCTCAATGACGACATCCCCCTTGTGAAAGCCAGCCGGGACTTTTGAGATCACGCGTGCCAGGTTGATAACGGCGTCATCCGGGAGCGGAAGTGCTGACTTACCCCTGCGGATTATCCTTGAGACCCCCCGGCATACCACTTCACTATACCCGTGCGCCCCACCGGTCCAGAATATTCCCCCTTTCTGTTCAGACCCGGGCACAACGACAACCCGGTTCCGTGCCTCGTCACAGGTGATCATCGTCCAGTTCTTCCCGCCGAGCTGGAAGTTGGCACTGTTTTTACTATTCACGAACCTTGCATCCAGCCGCCCGACAATCTCCCCATCAGGCGTAACCGCACGGAACTCACCACCGCCGGTGATTACGGAATACAGGTCACGCCAGTTTGCCTGGCCGAACTCCTTTTCAGACCTGGCCCCGAGCATCAGCATCTCACCATCCGCAACCAGGTAGTCTTCTGCCCGGAGATTGTTGATAATCTGTTCAACTGCCACCGGGGGAATTTCCCGAAAGGGGGTAAGGACACGCAATGCAGTTATCAGGCTCCTTGTGGAGGCCCTGCGTCTCCTCAGCAGTTCCAGCAGGAGTTGCTGGACCAGCACATTGTATGGGCGCATATGTGGAACAAGAGGCTCTACTTCCTTCTTACTCGCACATTCGATCACCGCCACGGTACAGAGGAGTTCGCAGGGGTCACGGAGGATGAATGCAACAAATGGCGGTTTTCCCCGCCGCCCGCTCCGCCCCATGCGCTGCAGGAACGAGGAGACAGAATTTGGTGGGCCGAGCTGGACGACAATATCAAGGTCACCGATATCGATCCCAAGTTCAAGCGAGCTGGTGCATACAATACAAGCGCTCCCTTCGCGTGAAAAGGCAGATTCAGCCTCCTTTCTTGTTTCCGGCGAAAGCGAGGAGTGGTGCACAGAGAGGTGGTCGACCCTGCCCCGGAGCGATTTTATTACTTTTTCAGCATCGCTCCGGCTGTTCACAAAAACGATCGCCTTCTTCCCCGAAACGATCCTTACGAGGGATGTAATGCGTCTCCCTTCGTCGGGTTCTACGGTAAAGGAGAACTTCTTTTCACGCGGGGGAACCGGTACGCGGACGACTTCCTGGGACCTCCCTGGTGCGGACAACCACCCGAGCACTTCCTCAGGGTTTCCAACCGTCGCAGAGAGCCCGATCCTCTGGACGTTCCTCCCGGCAACCTTGTCCAGCCTGTCAAGAAGGCAACGGAGGTGGACACCCCGCTCGGACTCAACAAAAGCATGCACCTCGTCGATGACCACGAACCTGAGGTTTTTAAGGTCAGCCGTGAGTTTCCGCTCAAGCATGAGGACTTCAAGGGATTCCGGGGTAATCATAAGGAAATGTGGGGGTTCCCCTGCAGCCCAGGCACGGTCCCCCTTCGGCACGTCACCGTGCCATTTCTGGACTTCGAGCCCTGTAGGAACTGCAAATGTCAGGAAACGCCCTTCCTGGTCATTGATGAGTGCTTTTAACGGGGATATGTATACGCAGGCAACCCCGCGACACCCCTCTTTCAACATGGTGTCGGTGACCGGGATCAGCGCAGCTTCGGTTTTCCCCCCGGCAGTCGGTGCGAGTACCAGCACGTCACTGCCTGACCACACGGCCTTGCAGGTCTGTTCCTGCACATCACGAAGTTCACTCCAGCCAAGGCGTTGCAGTAGCACCGACTGGAGCGATTCGTGCAACCCTTCATACACGGAAGACACGTTACTTCACCATTTGTCGCCCTGAAATATCTGTTTTCGGGATGAAAGCCGGGATCACCTATGCACCCAGTCGTGGAAGACCCGAAGTATTCTGGAGCAGGGTCGGACATGTGCCTGAAGCAACCTCATAAATAAATGTATAAATAGCAGTACCTCGATTGTATGTTAAGGTAAACACATGTCTGTAACGAAAGGAATACAAAGTGGATTATTCCTTAGTGCAGACTTTTTCTTCTTCTTTAGGTAGGGGATCAGCGGCACTGCCGGTCCCCTTGTAATGTTTCTCCAAAGTTTACCGCAAGGTGTGTTATTATGCTTGGAATCAATGACCCCTCGATATTGATCGCCTATGGCCTTTCAGTCGGCCTGGCGCTGGCGTGTGTACTGTATGGACTGTTGAACTGGAACAAGGGAGTTGAAAGCTGAAATGGCAGTGAATCCAGTTATTCTCATATCTGTGACGGCCATCTACATTGCTGTCATGTTTTACCTTGGCTGGCTCGGTTATAAAAAGACGAAAAGCTCCGAGGACTATCTTGTCGCCGGGAGAGAGGCCCACCCGGTAATTATCGCGCTGTCCTACGGGGCCACGTTCATCAGCACCTCCGCGATTGTCGGGTTCGGCGGGCAGGCAGCAAACCTCGGCATGGGGCTGATCTGGCTGACCGTGCTGAACATCGGCCTGGGTATCCTGCTTGCATTTGTCGTATTTGGTAAGAAGACAAGGGAAATCGGGCAGCGGTTGAAAGCAGTCACCTTCCCGGACCTGCTGGGAAAAATTTACCAGTCCCAGTTCATGCAGGTTGTTACAGGCCTTGTTATTATTGTCGGTATGCCACTCTATACCGCCGCAGTATTAATCGGCGGGGCACAATTCATCCGCGAGACCATTGATATTTCGTACAGTACCTCATTGGTTGGATTTGCGCTGATCGTTGCAGTATACGTGATATTCGGCGGACTGATCGCCGTAATGTACACCGATGCCGTCCAGGGGGCCATTATGCTTGTCGGGATGACAATCCTCCTGGTTGCAACATACCTCCTCCTGGGCGGGGTGAACGTGGCAAACAGCAGCCTGACCGCAATGACACCCCTCGTTCCGGAAAACCTGGTAAAAGGTGGTATGACAGGCTGGACGACTATGCCTGTTTTCGGGTCTTCCATATGGTTGACGGTTATCACAACCCTGGTCCTCGGGGTAGGGATTGGTGTGCTGGCCCAGCCCCAGCTGGTTGTCAGGTTTATGACCGCCAAGAACAACAAGTCCTTAAACAGGGCAGTCCTCATCGGGGGCCCATTCATCCTGATGATGACAGGGGTGGCCTTCACCGTAGGTGCCCTCACCAATGTGTATTTCTACCAGACGGTCGGAAAAATAGCGGTTCAGGTAGCACCCGGCGGTAATGTTGATACGATCATTCCGATCTTCATCAACCAGGCGATGCCGGAATGGTTCGTGGTGCTGTTCATGATAACCCTGCTCGCTGCGGCGATGTCGACTCTCAGTTCCCTCTTCCACACGATGGGTACCGCATTGATATGTGATCTCTGGGGAAGGGGACGCCAGTGTGCATTATCCATGAGGGCAAACCAGGTCGGTGTGCTTATCATGATTATTGCAAGTGTAATTATTGCATTCCTGATGCCTGGCAGTATCATTGCCATTGCAACGGCGATGTTCATGGGGTTATGTGCATCCGCATTCCTCCCGGTATTCGCTGTTGCGGTCTATTCCAAAAAGCCGGACTTAACCGCAGCAAAAGCCAGTTTAGTGGTTGGAGCGGTCGTCTGGTTCATATGGGCGCTTTTCATCAATACCCGGTACGCGTCAGTATATGGCCTGTGTAAGGCAGTTACCGGTAAAGCAAGCCTCGCTGGACTCCCATGGGCAGCTGTCGATCCACTCGTCATTGCACTTCCGCTATCAGCAGCAGTCATCATCATACTACAAGTCTATGCAGACCGGAAAAACGGGCACGTCACGCCATCCTCTCAGGCAACATAGAAAAAATAGAGGGGTTTGTACCCCATCCATTTTTTTTACCAGTACCCGGGGTCCTGTATCTGGGAAAGAGGGGTTTGGTTTTCTTATTATAATATCCTGGGAGTGAATTCCATCAATATTACATAAGTATTAATCAGCATGGGTCCCGGGTACAGGTATAATCGAAAAAGATTTTCTGTTCTTATCACTATTCCTGTAAGATGGAAAATATCCTGATGCAGCCGGTATTCCAGATGAGCCTGTTACTTTTTGTGGCTCTGGCCGGTTACCTTGTTGCTTCACGTATTAACCAGTCTGCCGTTATCGGGCTTATCCTGGTGGGAATTGTCGTCGGTCCGAGTGTACTCGGGCTGATAACATACTCGGATTTCGTGGCAGGCCTTGCAAATCTCGGGGCCGTAATCCTGCTCTTCGTGATCGGCCTTGAATTTAAAGTCCAGGAAATTGTCGGTATCCGGAACGGTGTGATTGCCGCAGTCGGGGTAATTGTACCGTGGATTGGCGGATATGGGCTATCCATTGCCTTTGGCCTCAGTACTTCGAGTGCGATCTTTATCGGGACGGCGCTGACCGCGACAAGCATCGCAATTACGGCGAACGTACTCCGTGAGATGGGGAAACTTCAGACTGATGCTGCAAAAGCGATCATCGGAGCTGCAGTGATTGACGACGTACTCTCCCTGCTTGCGTTGTCACTGAGTTCTGAAATCATCGAAGGAGTATTTTCCCCTCAGGGTATCGCTCTCGTGGTAATAAAATCAATTGCCTTTATTGTCCTCGCCGGAGCATTTGGTATCTTCGTTGTGAGCAGGTATATGGAGCGCTTCGACAAGTCCCGCTTTGCGAAGAAATACCCTGAATTTTTATTTATTTTTGCCATGATGGTGGCATTTTTCTACGCGATGATGGCAGAACTGACCGGCCTCTCTGCAATCGTCGGGGCATTTATCGCGGGTGTCTCCTTCGAGGGAGTACGCCTCGTGCATTGCCGCGATATCAGGGTGGGTGCAGAATACCTCCAGATCATCTTTGCGTCGATATTTTTCGTCTCGCTCGGGGTGCTTGCGGATTTCAGGCAACTGACACCCGGGATATTGGTCTTCCTCGTTCTGCTTATCGTCGTTGCAATTATTACCAAATTGATCGGGTGCGGAATACCAGCGAAACTGATGGGAATGTCAACAAAAGATTCCCTTATTGTCGGGTTCGGTATGTCCCCGAGAGGTGAGGTGGCCATGATCGTGGCATTAATCGGGCTCCAACAGGGGATCATCGGCCAGAACCTTTACGTCGCACTTGTCCTGATGAGCCTGGTTACAACAATTATTACCCCCATCATTTACCGGAACTGGTTATACAGGGGGGAAGAAGCCCTCTCTGATGCCACGGGAGCCTAATCCCTATATAATTAGAGACTTTCAGCGGGAGTTCCCCGGGGGTCTCTTCCGGAAGTTCCAGGCGGGACAGCTGAGGGGCTGATCTCTTCACCGGTTTCATTGCGGTAGAAATACTTTGAGATTAAGCCAATTTCTCGTTTCAAACAGAGCCGGCGGGTTTTAAAGATGCCACCCATTGCAGGCATCCATATATCTGCCGGGTTCAATATACAACCGGGACGTAGATCTCTCTAACCCGGCCTATTTTAGTATTTTATTACCTATTCACGTGTAGTATATGAGTGTGAAGTCCCGGGACCATCCCGGGGTATTCCCCACAAGAGATCAAAACGGAGAGAGAAATGATAAGGATAGTATTGGTCGCAATCGGCATCGCGTTCTGTATCATGTCGTCATTAACGGCACCCATATAGGCGGCTCCAGTTGCACCGGTACTGTCATCACGAAGGAACAAGTCAGCACCAGTAACAATTCACCTCTCCGGGTAATGGGTCTCATACCGCAGATCTGAACTGCACACAATTAAGGATCTGTACCGGTCCGGCATTCGGAAAACCGGACCTCCTTCCGGGGCTTCCAGTCCATCAGCATCTAAGCGTTCAATTCAATTCCATGCATTCCGGTCAAACACCGGCAAACCAGATTCTATTTTTTGATTTCCGGAACCCGGACAGGATTACATGGGGGGACGTGGCGAATCAGAAAAAGTTCTCCGGGACGGTTTGGAAAATGGATACCATAGAGCGATACCTGTCTGACCAGGAGATAGTTACCCGGTATTCATCCGGCCCATGAAATAAACTTATATTCCCTTATTATTGCGGGGCAATCACACCTTTCAGTTCTTCCCGGTAGAAGTCTGACATCATTCATTGAGTGAATTGTTAAATTTTGAGAGACGGATGATACACGGTAATGATAGACCAACCTCATTCATACAGTATTACCGAGACCAGAACTACAGCTTCGATACATCATGATTATATTGAACTACCGGGGGCCATCCTGGTCGCCGGGTTTTGCCTTATTTTCCGGGCCCATGATAGCCTGATTTGGCAACTCTTCCGGGGTTCTGTCCATTGCGGGCCCTCGTACATGAGGGGTGTCTACGAGAAAATATACAAAAATTGACATTCCTATCGATACGATGACAAGGAACATGGAAACCCAGATAAATTCCTCCCGGACAAGCAGGAAGGTCGCCCAGAGAACTGCAACAAGGCAGATGAGGTAGAAGAAAAACCCTGTCCTTAATATCACATTATGGATGAAAAGGAACATTCCGGAGCCGGCAGCAATAATAACCATAGCAAAGCTTAACCAGACCATTTCCTCCCGGACAAGCAGGAAGGTCGCCCAGAGAACTGCAACAAGGCAGATGAGG
>JBAXTR010000003.1:0-24434 GCA_037130095.1 Methanomicrobiales archaeon | reverse complement strand
AATATATGCAGAGCATAATGGTTATCCTGACTACCTGTGTCCCCAACACCACAAGCTTATGAAGGACCGGCAACCGGATCATCCAGTAATACCCGTGAAACAGACGCATTGAATGACCCCCCGGGTGATCCAGGCAAACTTGAGCAGGGGATTCCGCCAGCCCGGGTACGTGGCATGTGCATATACGGGGCAATCCAGTTGTTACCAAAGATTGATGCCCTTGAGGCAGAAACGGAAGGTGTAAAAGAGGCAGAAGATATTGAATGCCTCCACCGGATGAGGGTTGCAAGCAGGCGTTTGCGGGCGGCTATGCCCCTTTTTGAATCATGTTTTCCTGGTAAGAAATATGGTACATGGCACAATGAAGTCCGGCAGATTACCAGGGTGCTTGGGGTGGCAAGAGATACCGATGTCCAGATCGCATTCCTGAAAAAATTTCGTAAGAGGGTAATAGCCCGCCAGAAATCAATGAATGGGGGTGTCGAAGGCTCGGGTTCACCGATGGTTCCAGGTATTGACTACCTCCTGTCCGACCTGAAAAGGCAGAGAATTTCCTTACAAAAAGATGTGATCGCGGCAGTTGAACGCCTCGAAAAGCGAGAGGAACTCCCTGCTATGCGGGAAATAGTACAGTCCCTTGTGGACAGGTCCTCCGGACGTAAGAAACCACCATTAACCGGTATCCCCCCTGTAGCTGCTGAACATATTGGAAGACAGCTTACTCTGTTACTCTCATTTTCGTCATGGGTATCTCAACCGGATGCCATTGCTGAGCACCACGCGATCAGGATAGTTACCAAAAAGCTTCGCTATACGATGGAAGTGTATGCGCAGTTGTACCGTCTCGGGCTAAGAAAACCTGCAAGAAAGATCGCACAACTCCAGGAAACGCTTGGCAGTCTCCATGATTGTGACGTATGGATAGACAAGGTTACACGCACCCTGTTGAAAGAGCGGTCCCGCTTCCGCCCGGTCACGGAATCAAACCGCCCTTCAGCAATAGAAATTACCGGTCTGAAATTATTTCTTATTAACCGGGAAAAGGAACGCACTGCACTCTACCGTAAGTTTGTCAGGTACTGGGATACACTTGGTCGTTGCGGGACCTGGGATGACCTCCGGACTGTTCTTGTTGACGGTGTAAAAAACCAGTATCTCCCAAAAAAAGCAGATGCTGGTTCTTCACACCTTGCAGTCATGCAGCTTGCCATGATCTACCCGGAAGGGTTGCTTCACTCCCGCCGTGTTACTGAGGTGGCGCTTGGGTTGTTTGACGAGCTCCTGCCGCTTCACCAGATGAGTGGGCGTTCACGGTTCCTTCTGGAGTGTGCAGGTCTGCTCCATGATATCGGATGGAAATCAGGGAAAAAAGGACATGCAGACCGAAGTCGTGCTCTCATCCTCTCTGACGAGTCCATTCCATTCGGTGTTGCTGAACGATCAATCATCAGTCTTGTTGCACAGGTACACCAGGGAAGGAAAACACCTGCTGACCATCCTCTTTATTCTGTTCTTTCCCCAGAAGATCAGCAACGGACCGTTTTCATTTCAGCGCTCCTCCGGATCGCCGATGGCCTTGATTTCCGGCACCAGGGTGCTGTGGAATCGGTGAGGTGTTCGATTGGCCCTGAAAGGGTGGAATGTATAATCACCCCAGCTTACAATATCAACCCGGAAAAGGAAAAAGCAATGATTAAGGCAGATCTTTTTGAATTAGCATTTGGAATCCCGTTTTTCATTCTCTAACCCGAATTTTCTTCGAATATGTCCTTCGGAAAAACCACAAAATATTCCGGTGAGATATGTATGCATGTGGTTTTTAAGTAAGCAAATTTTACGGTATCCGGAAAAACGGGTTATTGAGAAATTAATGGCCAATTCTTGATTAAACGGTAATCCTTGTAAGGTAGTCCGGACTTTTGAAAAATGCTCCATCTCGTTAATCGTACTCTTCCTGCCCTGCAGATGCTGGATTGGCAAATCCTCGGGTATTATAATCCCGGATTGATTTGTACCCTTATTGAAGGACTCTGAATATTTTTTCCTCGTTGCCATCCCTTGGTTGCTGCCATTTCACACAATTTTTTCAATGACTCCCCTGCTCCCTGCCGGACAAAATAATTTCTATCGTGACATGCAGATTCAAGTGGCCTTATTGCGCGTGCATCGCCCAGTTTACCGAGTGATACCGATACGGCGAACCTGACATCCGGGTCTTTATCACCGAGAAGCGTGACCATGTACCGGTAGGCGCGAATATCCTCTAACCCAGCAAGTGCATCTGCCGCTGCAATCCTTACCCATTTGTCCGGGTCCCAGAGACTTGTTACAAGATATTCAAAAGCCTTACTCCCGTAGACCGTGAGACGGTCATTAGCCCCGTCCTGTTTCAGGGTCATTTTCATATCCCCTGTCCTGCCTGATACCACATCCATTAATTTCGCCCCCACACCCATCACCCCCGGGTTGCGATAGGGATTGAAGCGGAGAGGGATGAATATATGCCTTTCAGTGATGCCGTGCATACAAAAATGACCTGCAGAAAGCAGTTGTTCTTTTGAATACCCCTCTTTTCTCTACTGAGATATTGGTACTCCGGATACGAGATGGTGTGTACCTGGCCCAGGGTAGTATATGATGTTGTCTTAGTCCCTGACAACTACGTTGCCTGCAATGTAACCTTCATGATGAGTATATTTTCGTTAACCGTTCCCCATCGCCCTGAAAATCTCTGCAACCGCCTTACCATGTGACGGGCCATAGCCTCCTTCAAGGATGAATGCAACCGGGCCGCCAGCGCATTCACATACCCACCTGGTCATCTCACCAAAATCTGCGGCACAAAGATCCATACCCCCAAGTGGATCATCATACAGGCAGTCCTGGCCTGCAGATACGATAACGATGTCTGGCTGGTATTTTTCCAGTCCCGGGAGAATAACGTGCTCGAATGCAGCCTGGTATTCCTTTAATGCCGATCCTGCAGGTAGGGGAATATTTAGTGTGAATCCCTCACCAGATCCGGTACCCGTTTCATCCGGCATACCCGTGCCCGGGAAAAGGAATGCCTGGTGAACGGAACAGTAGAGCAAATCAGGTGAATCATAGAAAATTTCCTGGGTCCCATTACCGTGGTGCACATCCCAGTCAACGATTGCAACCCTGTCACATCGCATAAGTGCGTAGGATGCTGCAATCGCTGCATTATTGAATATACAAAATCCCATTGCTGTTCTTTTCCCTGCATGATGGCCCGGGGGCCGGACCATTGCAAAGCAATGATGACCTGAAAGGACCCGTTGAACTGCAGTTATTGCAGAACCCGCAGCGAGGCTGGCAATAGTATAGGAATCACGGGTAATATAGGTGTCAGAGTCAAGGTTCTGGCATTTTCCTGGCAGACATTCCCTGCAACGTTCCTCTATTGCCCCGATATACGCTTCATCATGCGACATGGCAAGGTCTTCGGGGGATGCAATTTTTGGTTCGAGGACCTTAATACCCCCGGGAATTCCCTCCATTGCGCAGAGCAACCGTGACTGTGACTCGGGGTGCCCGGGACTGTCATGTCCTGCAAAGATCGTGCCGGTAACAACTTCACGTGGAAACATTTGTAACAGCCCTTTTTCACCTGAAGCAATTAATATTCCGGATGCATGGGTTAGCCCCGTCGGATCATGTGAAAATTCTGTTAACATGAAACTGGGTATTAAGCTCCGGTATTTTTCAGCAGACTCCCGAATGATTTTTGTCCAGGTCACACATTTTAAAATGCCTTTGACAGAGTCCTTTAGAAGAAATAACTGCCACCAGGTCACCTTTTACCCGAAGAAATAGTGCATCAGCTATCCGGATGATCAAACCGGGTCCAATTATTCGGGAATATACCCATTTTCAATGAGATAGGCTGCAATCCTGTCCTCCACATCCGGGGAGTCCCATGGGATGACCATCTCTCCTCTCTCCCACACAGATTGAAGTTCCAAATCTCCGGTATGCAGTGCAAGGGTCCCGGTTACTGTTCCAAGCAACTTCCTTTCTTGTGAATAAACCCGGAAAACCACGCAACGGTAGAACTTGCACTGTGAAGCACTTGTTTCATGGATAGTGCAGACAATCCGTTCCCCTGAAGGACGAAGGAAACGACATGCAGAGGGGTGCTCCGAAATCCACGTTGTATCGAGAAATAGTGTTCTTTTGTCCAGGTCCACAATTGCATGAAATGGTGTCCCCGTGGAAACGGAACTGCAATCAAATTCAAAAGGGCCGATCTCACGGTCAATCTCAATATAATCTCCGAGAAACATGCAACATGTCCCGCATTGTCTGCACCTGAATGCCATGCTCTTAACAATTATCTCTGTAACGTTATTGATTCCTTTCCTGGATTAATCGTTCAGATGAATTTCTTCAACCTTGTGTGTATCAGTAGGGTCAAAGGTCTTATTTAATTGCCTGCCATATCGCGAACACAAATTCGAGTGCAATAAGGACAATAATAACCCATTCCAGGTTATTGGAATGCTGGATCCGCACTTCGTCGGACAGCATCGAGTAGGTCTCCTGGATAACTTCAATTTTCCTGCTGACGCTGTCGCTCCACTGGCGGCTCCTGCTTACCTTGAGTACCATGTCATATACACGGGCATAATAGACGTCTTCCGTGACCTTAATGAGGTTATTTACCTTTTCGATGATCTCTGATATCTCGGCGGATGTCCTCATCTGCCCTGCCATAATTGCATGGTACTGCCTGCTCCGGGAAAACCCAGGTAGTTTGTCCGCAAGGTCGATATCATCGTACATCTTTTCCATCTGGCGTGTCAGCTCACGGTCATAATACCGGAGCTCAAGCACCTGCACGTTTGCAAATTCTATCAGGTCAATAATATCGGTAGGATTTTCCGGTTCGCATAAGAGCGCCGAATCCCATGAAAGAATGGCCAGGTCATCGGTGCGGTAGGAGAGTGAGTTCCTGGTAATCTCCTCGCGCATCTGCGGTGAAATATTGCTCCGTTCTCCGGTCATCAGGGTAACAGGATCTATTGAATGGTCAATCCTGTCCATGACATGGATGGTGTAGTCCTCAAAAAATTCGAAATCAATCGTCATGTCCTTGAGGTGAGGGTGCAGGATATCACCGATTGTCGTCAGGTACTGCTGGAAAATACCTGCCATGCCGTCCTGCCCGTAAAAGAGGATTGCCGTATCTTCCAGGTCTTTTACCGGGGAGTTGCTGTTTTCATAGACAAAACACAGGCTTATTGCCCCGATATCGTAGACCTTTGCGATCACCCAGAAATCAAAGTCCCGTGTACCCCGGGTCACCCGGACGGTATTCATTCTGAGCATGAGGGGGGGTTCCTCCATCATGATTGATTTTGGCTGGACCCGCTGAAAACTGGCACGGCCTAAGGAATAATTCGCTGCGAGCGCTTCAGCAAGAGCTTTTTCCAGCCGTTCGAGATCGATCTCCCTGCCAATATCATATATCCGGTAATAGCGGCACGAATACATGTGAAAAACCATCCTCCCTGGTGTTTATTCTGGATATTCGTCTGTTACCATAACATAGGCACTCCTTGTAGATACCCATTTTTATCAATTTCATAAGAGTACTAACCGGAACCTGTGGTTTTCCGGGACGACATCATTGTTAACCCGGATCTATCGATACCATTATATCTCAAAGGAGAATTTCCTAATAGAGAGGCAAATGTATGCTCGATGTAATGAAATGTAATGTATGCGGTAAGATTGTCATGGTAATCCATAATGGTGTGGGTACAACCGTCTGTTGCAACCAGCCCATGGAACTGCAAATTGAAAAGGCTGATGACCAGGGAAAAGAAAAACACCTGCCTGTTATTGAGAAGACCTTGAATGGGATCAAAGTAAAGGTTGGTTCAGTCCCGCACCCCATGGAGGGTGACCACTATATTGAGTGGATCGAAGTCAGGTCAGGTGATTATCTCCATGTGAAGGGTCTTCAGCCAGGTGATGCACCTGAAGCTGAGTTCCCGGTCATCTCGCCTGATGTGAAGGGCCGTTCGTACTGCAATAAGCATGGCCTGTGGTCAAATAAACCCAAAAAGCAGTAATTTTATTTTTATTTTTTATCATCACTGCCGAATTGAATTTCGTGGCCAGATATTTTTCCCCATTTTAATAAAAGGGGCAGGGAATGTTAATCATGGAAGAATGAAACCGCTCCTCTTATTTTTTAGTTTAAAATATTCATTACCCGGTTATAAAATGGTCCCTGAAAGATATCTTCTTCTGATATTGATTCTAATGTAATCCGGCAACAGAAAATCTTCGAAATGGACACATCTATTCCCTGAATCTTCACATCCGGTCAGTACCATGAATAACAAGGAACGCCCACACGAAATTCACTGGCGGGGAGAGTTTCCACCGTCGCTGGTTCATTTTATTATCGAGAATGCCGGTGAAGGGATCTGGTACCTGGACCCTAACAACCGGATACTCGCAGTAAATGCCAAAGGTGCAGCAATCGTTGGCTTTTCAAAGGAAGAGATGACCGGACATTCCCCCGTTGAGTACCTTACCTTTGCAGATTCAGAGTCATCCGGCAACAAGGTCGTTGATAAAGATGGTGTCCATACACTCCACAAAGTCCTCAGGAAGGACCATTCAACACTGCTCGTGGTCTCACGGACAATCCCATTACACAGGTCAGATGGATCATACGGTGGGGCATTGATCTATTTTCTTGATACCCGTGAAACGGGTAAGTGGGAACGGGACCAGAAATCAGAATCCCGTATCCTTGAAGCGAGGTCAGAACGAGACCTGCTCCACCAGATTATTGAAAAATTTCCGGATGAAATCAGCATCTTCGACCCGGATTGCCATTACCTGTTTGTAAATTCGGCCCGTGCAGAGTCTGCAGGGATCGGACCTGGGGAATTCATGGGTAAAACCCCGCGGGATATCAAGGTCATGTCTTCGGAGTCAGGCAGGATCGAGGATATGATCCGATCGGTTTTCAGCTCAGGGTTCCCTGTGTGCGATGAAGAAGTGTACATGGTGGAGGAAGGAGAGGTAACACGGTATTGTTATGCCGGGCCAATTATCGGTCCGGAAGGAAATATAGCGGCGGTATTTATGATTTCAAGGATTACGTTGCTCTACGATAACATGAATGTATAAGTCCTTTCTTTTTCAGAACTTTTTTTATCCACGGTGCATTTGCCGGGGTTTTTGCTCTGTAGAAATCATTTTTTTCTTTGATTCACTGACCGAAAGATCTAAGGTACATTATCTCCTTGCAACATTGTGTGCTCAAAAGGTATGGAGACAAATAGAAAATTGACGAGCCGGAATATCAGGTTTATCCGAGCCGCCATATCGATTGTGAAAACAACCCGAATTAATCCATATTCCTGTAAACATTCGAAAAAGATTTACACCCAGTATCAGCTACTGGTTCTCATATTATTCAAAGACTATAGAAACCAGCATTATCGGGACTTTATTGAAGATATCGACGATATGGAGTCAATTCAGCAAGAACTGGCACTTACAACCGTTCCTCACTTTACCACGCTTCAGAAATTTTTCTGCAGAATAAAACCCCTATATCTCCGTTATGCATTCAGAAAAGCCCTGGACCTTTTTTATTCCGGTAATGATTCAATTCCAATAACGGCAATCGATTCATCCGGCTTTACTAGTGGATATTCAAGTCATTATTACTCAGTCAGGACAGGAAAGATACGAAAACATTTCCTGAAAACTTCGATCTCAGTTGATACCGAAAAACAGGTTATCACGGGATTCATCGCATCGAAAAGCAGGGTCCATGATACCAGGCACGCACAAAAATTGCTCAGACAATGTCACAAAATACGAAAGTCCGATTGTTATGTTATGGATAAAGGATATGACTCTGAAGAAATTCATTGCCTGATCCGAGAAGACCTGAATGCTGACTCAATCATTCCGATTCGTTCATGGAATAATGAGGTTATTGGGGGATTATACAGGCAGGAAATGGCTCTGCATTTCGATGACGTTAGATACCGCAAGAGGAACATGTTGAAAATAGGTTCTCAGTTCTTAAAAGAAAATTCAGCGGGGATTTGAAATCAAGGAGATACTTCATCCAGAAGAAGGAAATAGCCGGAAAAATGATTGTCTGTAACCTTCATAGGTTCTTACAATTTCTCCTCTTTGAGGTTTTCCCATGAAACTGCTTAAACTACCGCCAATACGTAGAGATTTAGAAAGGACATTTTCATGGTTTGGGTGTGAACAGCACGTTCATGTGTGTTTCTACAGAGCAGGGGTCTTAATTAATGTTAAAAAAAATTATCCTGGTTGAAGGGCACCGTATGCAATTCACGAGGTGACGAAAATCCAGGTCTTAAACCAACGGCGAGGGTTGAACATCACCGGCAAACGGGAGCCGGGCTCCCTTCAGAAAGACCTGCTCATCAGTCGCCTTTAATTTATCGAGGATCAGGTCCTTGCCACGCCTTGTCATTGCGAATACCGGGATAGCTGTCCCTGCCTGGAGGAGCGCTTTTTTCCCTGCAATTTCACGCACCCATTTCGATGCGCAAGACGTAATGAGGTCGGCTGATGCAGCAAATCCTTCTGCCTCCTCCCTGCTTATCCCGGTTGTGTGCACGGCAATAATCAGTGCTTCAGGACAGATCGCCCGAATTTGTGCCGCATCTGCAGCGGTGGCCACAGTAACAGCGATATGGCGGTAGCCTTCTGCAAAGGCAAGAATGGTACCTGCCGGCTGGTCGATACGTGCAGTTTCCGGATCAAGGACTAATCCCCCTGCATCTTCTATCTTTTTTATCACATCAGGGAGAGGGGAGGTCTTCACAAGCCCTGACATACGCCCGCCGATTCCCTGGACAAGTTCAGGGCTCCTGACAATAACGGTACCTGCCCCGTCAGAAGCAATTACTGTGCAGTCAAGAATTCCAAGTTTCAATCCAGCACTCATCATCTCAGACGCACCGAACCCGACAAATTCCCCGCTGCCAAGTACTTCACGTGCGTTCGTGCACATGCCGAATACCGATATCCTGTTCGAAAAATTCTCCCTGACTGCATCAGGAGTTATCAGGTGCACTGGCTTCGCAAACCGTTCTGCCAGCGGGCACGTGGTGATAATCGCCTTCCCGACTTCAATAATTTCACCATTCCTTATAACAATGCGGCTTTTTCCTATTGCTTCGATGATATGTTCATCCTGATTGTCATTCATGGGATTTCCTGCTGAATAGGTTAATGCTCTGCTGCCTTAATTGATCAAGTGTTGGCAATCCCGGATGCTGCAAAAAGAGGATTAATCCTTTTTGTTAACCAATAGTATAGCCATTCCGCCAATTCCAACTGCCAGAATAAAAGTTACAGGTAAAGCTGGTGCTTTCGTCGGAGTTGAAGTGGTTGTCACCGGTACTGTGGTTGCGGTTGTGATCGGTGTTGTTATTACTGGTGGAGCTGTGGTTGGAGTTGGAATTACCTGACGGGTGATTGAAAGTTCCACGTTATCGATGTATCCTTCAGTCACGGATTCGGTATTGCCATATTCCCCTACGGATGTGATCATAAGCCTGTTCAGGGTATGGAGTTCCTGCCCAAAATTTACGTAATATCCCCATACAATCGACTGGTTGTTCTTATAACTGATCTTGATATCTGCGTTCATCAGTTCTTTATTGTACCTTACGATGATGTGGTATGTCTCGTTGTCTTCGAATTTCGTTGTTGGGCCACCATAGGAGTCATGGGCACTACTAACTGCAGCCATGTTATTGTTCTGGGTAATCACCTGGAGCCACATCAGCTTTCCGTTTTTCTTGTTGGTAAATTTTGACAACACGTTGGTACCACGGGAGACATCCATCTCACTGCTACCCATACCGAACTGGAACGACATTTCCGGATCTGTCCTGATCGGGTAAAAATCATACTCGTAGGTAAATGATTCCTCGTCATAATCGACAGGGACAAATGAATAACCCCCAGTACCTGGCTGGAGGAGATAATGGTACATACCCTTTTGGGGATCCCAGTAATACCGGGTTGGATTATTCGTCTGCCATGACGGGTTTGTCGAAAAATTGGTTGCGTAAAGTATTACTTTTTCCTGTGATGCGGTTGAAACCGGCTGATCTGCAGCGCTTACAGGTAAGATAAGGATCATACCAAAAATGGTTATAGCGAGGATAATGGCAAATAATCTGTTCTTCATGGGTTTGAACCTCCAATGACATACGTGGGATATTTCTGATTATACCTGCATTCGATAGCACGTGTATCAGTACAACAGGTAGTGGCAGTATACCGGGTTATGTCGTTGTTTTTATTATGACGACATGCCCGTCTGCTTATTGGATGCGATCTTTTGTCGTATAACTATTTCGGAATACTCTACACGAATACCAGCTATTTGATGTCACAACCGGGATATAACCCAAAATTTCCAGGCATTCTGATAAAAGTGCTCAAAAAAGTATTATGCCCGGATTTAAAGTCCGTTTAGCCTTTATATTTTCATTTCCTGGTTATTTCCTCAAACCAGTTGCCAAGATTCGGCTCCCCCTTTGTAGAATACTTCACCAATCGTTTTTGTAAAGACCATTCTACCTGTTGAGTCAGGTTTGAAGTTCTTGATAATTACCTGCTGACCAGGACTTATAAGAGTCCTGCGCCCGTCTGCAAAGAACACGGTTGTGCTGTCGCCGGCGGGGATGATGAGCGTTGTTGATGACCGGTAATTCTGGTACCCCGTGATGTCGATAGATGGTACAATTCCTTTCTGGACCAGGACTCCATTCACGTAAAGGTCTACGCTATTAAAGCTGAATCCTGTGATAGCTGATGAAGACCCATCAATCACCCCAGAGGAAGGGTCCATGATGACGAGCTGGACATCATCGCCTTTTGTGAACCGGTATATTTTACCTGCAATCTTGATCCAGGAATCTGTGGTCGTGACCGTGAAGGTAATATATCCTTCCGGTGCGAGGTAACCTGAAGTACTGCCATAAAGATACACATCATGGCTTGTAGGTGTGGTTGTGGAAATATAGGCGTTCTGGATCCGCGTATCTGCCCCATAGGAATTCGCAACGGTAAGAACCACCGGGTAGGAACCCCCATATGAATAGATATGAGTTGGATTTGCCTCGGAGGATTTCATACCGTCCCCGAAGTTCCAGGACCATACCACAGGTTGTCCTGTTGAAAGGTCAGTAAAATGCACTTCAAGTGGAGCAGCACCATCACGGGGTGATGCCGCAAAATTCGCTATCGGTGAAATTCCGGCCGAAATATACCCCGGGACACTCTTTTTATCAGATCCAAATTTATTTTCCACGACGAGACTGACCGTGTAACTTCCCGGCACGGTATATTTGTGTACCGGTGTCCGCTCTGATGAAACGCTTCCATCTCCGAAATTCCAGGTCCATTTTGTCGGGATGCCTTTTGAAAGGTCTGTGAACTGCACGTTAAGCGGGAGCTGGCCTGAAGTGGGCATTGCAGCGAAGTCAGCCCGTGGTGGCGCTGGGGTGACCTGAGGAATGACCATTGTTATCGGCAGGATGTGTGGGATATAAGGTGTCTCGACGGGTATGATAATTTCCGGCGTTACTCCAGGTTCGGTTGGCAGCGGCGTTGACACTGGCATTGTTGGTACAACCGTGGTTGTAGTTGTAACCGGTACCGGGGTACTGCTATGAAGTTGTTGCGAGACTACGACGGTCTGCTTCTGACCATTCCTGTAAATAACATCGACCGTTTCCGGGTTTGAACTACCTGAATACTGGACTTTTATAGTTTTCCCAGCTGTCCAGGGCCACTCCTGTGCGTGAAGCAGAGAAACCTGGCTTTCTGTTATGTCCTCTCCGTTTATCCGGATCAGGAGGCGGTCCTTTGGAAACTGGTCCCCACCATCATGGTAGAGATATACTACGTTTCCCGATGCCTCAACCGTTGCATTCATACGCGGCACTTTGTCGGGGCTTGAAGAGAAAAAGATCATTACCCCTGCAGCGGCTACAATCAGAATAATCGATACTACGATGACAATGATCGAGTTTCTCGATAAAGCATCCTCAGTGTTCATGCTCCTCCGCCCGTTGGCAACTCCGGACAGGCATCATGCCATACTCCGGAGTCCTGCCGGGATTTAATTATTGAATCTTCTAATTTTTGGAGATATGAAGGTATCTCAAAGCAGGACTCCCATGACCGTCAGCCGGACCAGAGTATTCGCCAAAACAGGTGAATAATCAATTGCGGAAGCAAGCCCTATCTGACCTGACTCCCGCACTCCTCCTGCCTGATTTGTGTAAGCGGGGATTTCTTTTCAAGAAATGTGGTGATAAATAAGGCAAATTCATCTTCCAGGCACTCAAGGCCACATTTAACCGAGAGCGAACCCCTGATTTCCTCCCTTACATGTCGTCCGAGCCCGATCTCCAGGAGATCGGGAGACATAAGAAGATCCCCGGCATTTGAGTATCGCCGTGCCATCTCAACGACGTACATTCCGTTTTCTATATATGGGCCACAAAAAATGCGTCCTTCCTGCATCCCTGCGATATATTTTAGAGAAAACTGCCTGGCATTTTCCCGGGCCCATAATGGTGGGCCGAAATGCCGGGTCACCGGTGGCAACGAATCAGTGAGCAATTCAAACAGGAGCATGCACCGGTCCTTGTGCATCTGGTAAGCCGAACGGTTTACCACAAACTCGTGCCGGGCAAGCAGTGCGCAGATTGCATCAAGACTTTTACGGAGTTGGGGGACCACAATCTCCTCGATGTACGGGGGTGTTGGGAACGTTAACGTGTAGATGGAGGTTTTCCTCTTTTCAAACAGTGTTGTTATCGTTTCCCTGGAACCGGGACCGGGAATTGGAAGGGAAAAAAATCGTTCCCCTGGCTTCTCGAGATATCCCCTGCATAGCTCGATAAATTCACACATGCGGGTGAGTGAAACCGAGGCGGATACATTTCTACCGGGATCAACGGGGTCAACCACGATCAGTGGTTCATGAAATGTCTTTGTCCGGTGGTCTGAAATATCAATAAGGACTCCCGGCCACCAGTCAGAGGCGGCCTGTAGAAGCGGGGTGAATCCCCCGTAATGGTACACCAGGAGTTCACAGAGATACCCTGAGAATCCTTCGGTCATCTGGTCAGAACCATAAATGCCGCCGTTCTTCGCAAATTGTTTGAGGAGGAGTACATCATCGATCAGGTTACTGATCCGGCCCTTTATATACCGGGTATGGAAGGGGGTCCTATCTACAGCACTCCGTATTACTGCAGCATCAGGGACCTGGTAACAGGGGACAATATCTACATCAAGATCATCAATGGTCGCGTTGATATACGGGTGCTCGGCATATTTTTCCCGGCAGGTACCCCCGGCAGATTCAGCCACGGTCCTTGCAAGGGCAAGTCCTTCTGTTTCCAGCTCTTCCCGTTGGAGGTCCGGTGGAAACAGCATGAAAATATCGAGGTCCCGGTCGCCACGGATCCAGGTGTCCCGTGCAACAGATCCAACAATCATCCCGGTTGCCCTCCCGCTCCGGTTGACCGAATGTATCAGCAATTCCGCGATTTTGAGGATATGTCCCCGCTCATCCGCCTGCGGTCTTATCCTTTCGAGCACTGATGTTTCGAGTGCAGATCTTGTTACCACGTGACCTCCATAATGTTATCATACACCGGCCCGGCAGGTGTAAGGGTGCTTTTTTTCAGGGCAAACCCCGAAATACGGCATTCTCCAAGTGTCCCAGAAATGTATGGCCGGATTGCCTGAATAAGGGTGGGGTCAAATACTTTGACTCTCGCGAGCGTAGCATGGGGGGTGAACCCGCGCTGTTCCCGTGGGACCCGGACCGCAGCGAGTGCTGTTTCAACCTCGTCAAAAAGTTTTCTGCATCCCCCCCCATCCACGACGTTCCCCCACACTACACGGGGGTTCTTGTTATTATTTGTTGAAATCCCCGATATCGAGAGGTCAAAAGGCTCAAGCCTGATCCCTTTGAGTGCATCGCTTACCGGCCCGGCGCGTGTTTCTTCAATTTCCCCGAGAAATTTTATGGTTATATGAATAATGGAAGGATCAACATGAGCAAGTCGTGCATGGCTTTGCCGGAGTGCTTCCTGGACCTCACGCATCTTCTCCTTTATATCAGATGGCAGGTCGACCGCCACAAATGCCCTGACTATTATTTCTCCCTCCTTTTTCCTGCGTTGTACTATTGTTATGCCCGGTAAGGAAATATGTGTCCGGTATGGAAATAATTAATTTTCTGCCAGTCCCCGAGAACTATCGAACACTTTTTTAAAATTAAGCGCTATTGTACGTGAGATAGGGGGGTGAAATATTGGCAGATTCACCGCAACTGACCATCTATACACTTGAGCTTTGTCCCAACTGCGAACTATTGAAAGAATATATGAAAGGGCATGGGATCCCGTTCCGGGAGAGGGACCTGTCCACGGCCGAATCACTGACTGAACTCCGTATTAATGGAATCTTTGTCAGCGAGGCCCCAGTCCTCCAGAATGGTGATCATTTCCTGACAACCAATGAGCTCTTTTCAGGTGGCCAAATCCTGGAAGATAACGTCACACAATTGCTTGCAGGTGCATAATGCAGAAGCGCGATACCCGCCAGAAGACCCTTGATGGTATATTCATCCCCCTGTTACCCCCTGTCCGGACATCAGACGGGCATATCATAGAGTGGGACCGGGAGCGGATCGTCCGCCAGATAGTGGAAGAGACCCGTCTCGTTGAGACTTTTTATGGGTATAAGAGCGCGGATGAGGAACTCGCAGGGGAGATCGCGCTTTCGGTTGAACGAAAAATCCTGTCAATGGGACTCCAGTCCCTTTCAGGACCGTTGATCCGTGAAATTATGAATATTTCACTCCTTGAAAGGGGACTTGTACAATATCGGAATGTCTGTACAAGGGTAGGAACACCGGTTTATGACGCCCACCTGATCGATGTGGGACGTGGATTTGAGGCAAAAGATAACGCCAACCTCCAGGAAAACGCTGAAACCTCGCATAAGAAAAAGGCTGATAAAATAAGCAAGGAACAATACCTCCTGCAGTTGCCGCCAGAACTTGCGGACCACCATCTCAGGGGGGATATCCACATCCACGACCTTGAGTATTTCGGGACTCGCCCGTTCTGCCAGGACTGGGACCTCCGTTACTTCTTTTACTACGGTCTCATGCCTGACGGTAATGGGACAAAAGCATCAGTAGCCGGCCCCGCAAGACGCGCAGAAGTTGCCGTGCTCCACGCCGTCAAGGCACTCGGGAGCGCCCAGACAAATTTTGCAGGCGGGCAGGGCTATTACAATTTCCTGACGTTCCTGGCACCTTACTTCGAAGGTATGCCCTATAGTGAGATCAAGCAGATGATGCAGATGTTCGTCTACGAGATGACCCAGATGATGGTTGCCCGCGGGGGCCAGCTGGTATTTTCATCTGTTCAGCTCTGCCCTGGTGTTCCGACGCTCTGGAAAGATAAGCCCTGTGTTTACAAGGGCAAGGTCTGGGACGGAAAATCCGCACCAAAACGCACCTACCATGAATTCGAACGTGAGGTGCGTCTCCTGTTCAAAGCACTCATGGAAGTCATGCTGGAGGGTGACTCATGGGGAAAGCCGTTCTCCTTCCCGAAACCGGAAATCAGCATTGAACCTGATTTCATGAAGGAGATGACCGAATATAACGAAACACACCCGGACCTCCCGACTTACAGTGATCTCTATCTTTTGACGTTCGAATTAGCATCGAAATTCGGCACGCCCTATTATGATAACCAGATGCCGGGCTACCGGGGTGCAGGAAAGGGTATCTCCTGTTACCAGTGCTGTGCGTACCAGTTCTCCTGCGTCGCAGATAAGGACTCAGATTTCGATAAAAAACTGTATTTCGAGGAAGGAAGTCATTTTTCGATGGGTTCCTGGCAGGTTGTTTCATTAAACTGCCCCCGTGCCTCCTATAAGTCCGAAGGCGACGACGCACGGCTTTTTTCTGAACTACGGCAAATGATGGACGTGGCAGTTGAAGTTTTTAATATCAAGCGACGCTGGCTTGATATTATCCGGGCACATGGGAGAATGCCATTTGCGATGCAGAGGCCAAAAGACCCGGGTACCGGAGAAAGGGGGGCAATTGCAGTAGACCTCGAGGGACTGGTCTACACGATAGGTATAGTCGGTGTGAATGAGATGGTTCAGGCACATACAGGGTCGCAGCTGCATGAGTCAAAAGATGCATTCAAACTTGCAGTACGTGCAATGACCGAGATGGAACTCTATGCAAGGGAGTTGTCTGAGAAACATTCGATGACCATCGCACTCGCAAGGACACCTGCCGAGACAACGGGGCAGCGTTTCGCTGTTTCAGATTTACTCAACAAGGACTTCCGTGAACCGGCAAAGAAGGTTGTCAAGGGCGACCTCGATGGTTCACTGAAGAGAATTGGGACAACGAGGGACCTCCCCATTTACTATACCAATGGCACACATGTTGCCCCCGGGGCGAGGATATCACTCGCACAGCGCATGGAGATCGAGCATGTCTTCTTCCCGATTGTTGACGGCGGAAATATTTTTCACATCTGGCTTGGTGAATCGAGACCTGACCCCCGTGGTCTGATGGATATGGCAATGAAACTCTGTCGAAGTACTCAGATCGGGTACTTCGCCTTCACAAGAGACCTTACCGTCTCACTTCGCCAGTTCCATGAATATGACAGAAAAGAGCGGAAAATTACTGAATGGGCAACAACAGATACCCACGTGAAAGTCTGAAAGTGGTTCCCGTTTAATCCGGGAGATAATTCTTTTTTCGTGTATGAGCCCTGTTGACATTTCTGTCGGTTGAAAAAGAAGGGTTTTGCTGAAACTCTTTGTGTTATTTGTAAAAAAAGAAGCGGAAATATGGAGACAGGAGGGGGTTTTACCCTCTCCCTGCCCCACCCCCGATAAGATATTCATTGGACAGGGATCATCTTTAAAGTCCTAGAATATTTCAGAGATTCCGAGGTTATTCACTATCCCTACCAGGGTCGCCAAAGCGGCGGGGCAGAGCCCCGTGAGGGTAATGAATTTTGAAATTTATAACCTGTGAGGAAATTTGGATAGAATGTCAATAAAATTCCAATTCTTTTTACCATCAACAAGTTGCTATTAAAATTAGCGAGCTGGACAATTCAGGTGATATCCGTAGCATTGGGCTTTTTCTTCAGCACGACGTCCATGACCCCGTGCCTGACCATGTAAAAACTGTGGATGACGTCGATGCGCACCGGGAGCGGGATCCGTGCATCGAGGTCATCGATACATAACCGGACTGAGTCCGGGTCAATATCCGCATAAGGGGCATTTTTTATATCCGATGGCAGTTGTGTCGTAATAAAAATCCGGTCATCGGACTCGATCACTTCATACCGGATCGCTCTCTCTTCATTCCCTGATCCCGGGAAGAAAGGCTCGGTATCCGGTGTTCCCCCTGCAATGATCGTACACCCGATAAACCTTGCATGGTCCTCATCAGGCAGGTCCTTCATGAGGTCTTCTACCAGTTTTGCAAGAGATTTGAGGAAATCATCGTATGGGTTTTGTTTATCCGGCATACATATCACAGATGCGGTAGTGCTGACCTTCCTTCTCGATGATACCACGGGTAATGAGCCCTTCGACAACCGGGAGGATCTCCCCTTCTTCTTTTCCCGTGAGCTCGACAAGGTCAGGGAGTGTGAGACTGTAATGGGAAAGTGCGATCACGAGTTCAAGTTCGGTTTCATTGCGGAGGATTGTTTTTCCTCGTTTTCCAATCTCACGCATCTGTTCCTCGATATCATTGTCAAGGTGCCCGACCCGTGAAACAAGTTCATCCCTGGCCTGTACCATTTTCCGTAACGTCAGGAGTGACCGCCAAAAATTCGTCCGGACATCAATTTCCCTGGAAAAATCACACTTTTCCTGTTTTTGAAGGGTTACTTCTATGCTGATATCGTTGGAAAGAAAATAGTATTTTCTGCGCCGTTCATCCATCTGAAATGCAAGGATCTCTTCCCGTTCCATCATCTGAAGGTGCTCGATTACGGCTTTCGGGGAAAGGGTAAGCCGGTCAGAGATCTCTGTGACAAAGCATGGTTTTTCCCGGAGTAATTCAATAATCCGCCTTCTGTTCCTGTTTCCAAGAATATCCAGGACACGGGCTACTTCGATGCTGTCGAGCATTAATAACCTCATGTTAGTCCTTAAAATATTTAAACTAACTTATGATAACTCCGATAATAATCGACCTTTTGTGAATAGAAAGGTCGCTGCGTTCAAACATATTTCATTTTCCACTGGTTAGAAAATAAGAGATTATTACCGGTTAATCATTAATCCGGTAATTTGGGGCTTCATCGGTGATCAGGATATTGTGCGGGTGGCTTTCGAAGTGTCCGGCCTGGGTAATCCTCACAAGTGCTGCCTTTTGATGCATCTCACCGATATTCTTCGATCCGGTATAACCCATTGCGGATTTCAACCCTCCAACAAGTTGGTAGATGATATCGGCGACGTTACCCACGTAGGGTGTGACACCTTCAACGCCCTCGGGAACAAATTTCGTTCTCCCGATGTCCTTCGGCTGGAAGTACCGGTCACTCGAGACCCCTGAGCTCATTACGCCGAGTGAACCCATACCGCGGTACTGCTTGTAGCGTCTTCCCTTGATGGTAATGACCCTCCCCGGGGACTCATCGGTACCGGCAAACAGGCTTCCCATCATTACTGAATCCGCACCTGCTGCAATTGCTTTGGCGACATCGCCACTGTACCTGACACCCCCGTCGGCAATCACGGGGACATCAGAATGCCGGGCGATATCTGCTACTGATGCAATCGCGGTAATCTGGGGTACTCCGACCCCGGCAACAATACGCGTTGTGCAGATTGAACCGGGACCGATTCCTACTTTCAGACCGTTGACATGGTCGACCAGCTCGCGGGCTGCCTGGGCGGTTGCAATATTTCCTGCTACCACGTCCGCCTTTGCACTCGCCCTGATATCTTTTACCGCTGCGACGACCTTCATATTATGACCGTGTGCACAGTCCACCACCAGTGCATCCGCACCGGCCTCATCAAGAAGCATCGCCCGGTTAAAATCAAACGGGCCAACTGCCGCAGCAACGCGAAGATTTCCTTTCTTGTCCCGCGTGGCTTTTGGGTACTGACGCTTTTCAAGGATGTCCTGCATGGTAATGATCCCGATCAGCTTTCCAGCGGAATCAACAACCGGCAGGCGCTCAACCTTGTTGGTGTACATGGTCTCAAGTGCCTGGTCCATGGAAATATCGACATCCGCGGTAATCGGGTCCCTCGTCATGATTGCCTCGATACGCTCGGTACCCCGCTTTGATGCAATTGCACGGACATCACGCCTGCTTACGATGCCTATTATTTTTCCGCTATCGATAACCGGCACCCCGCCAATCCGGTGCTCGTTCATAAGGCGTTCAACATCGGCAACGGTTGAATCAGGGCCCACTGTGAGTACCTTCCGCTCTATCAGTTCTTCCGCCTGTTTTACTGCCCGGACTTCCTCGACTTCCTGGTCAGCTAACATATTCCTGTGAATAACACCAATTCCTCCCTCGTGTGCCAGCACAATTGCCATTGTTGACTCGGTCACCGTGTCCATGGCAGCACTGACAAGCGGTACATTGAGGGGTATATTCGTGGAGAAACGGGAGGTAACGACCGTCTGGTCGGGATCAGTATAGGACTCGGCAGGCACCAGGAGGACATCATCAAAAGTGAGCGCGAGCGTTGCAGCTTCCAGTTTTTCAACAAACATTTACTTCACCATTACCATCAGTTTCTGGACGAGTTCTTCACGGATCGATGCGTTCCTGTCGCCACCACAGACCATCCCGCGGACACCGATAATATCGGGATTGATACGTTTCAATACAGGGATGTCTTCCATTTTCAATGCCCCTGCAATTGCGGTGCCGATACCCATGTCATGGTTCTTCCATGTAAAGCGGGTCAGTGATGCCTCGTCCATAAAATCGAATGTACTCCTTCCATCCTTGATCCCGGTGTCGATCATAGCAAGGTCAGCTCCTGCCTCGGCCACGAGCGGCGCCATATCAAACGGGGAGATACTCCCGAGGCGCTGGTAATCGGAATATGCGGAGATTACAACCTTTTTTTCAGGAAAATCGTCTTTTACTGCTTTTACTACTGCTTCAATCAGGTCTGATGCTTTCTCTATACCGGCAAACATCAACCCTACCTTGATATAATCCGCACCGGAACAGGCAGCTCCATATGCAGCCAAGGCTGCACCACCGGGTTTATAATCAAAATCGCCAATCGCTGCACTCACCGGTTTGGTTGAGAGAGTCTTGATCTCCCGAATCACCCAGGGAAAGTTCGCCCCGAGCGAACCCTCAGAGGGCTTTTTTACATCGATGATATCAGCGGCAAGGGACTTCCGTGCCTCCGGAATATCCCGCGGGCTGACCAGTAATTGCATAGGATTTAATGATCTTTTATCCTAATAGTGATTGCGTTAAGGCATGGAACTTGTTCTCGCAATGGATTTTAAGGACGGGCTTGTTGTCCACGGCAGGCGTGGTGATCGTGTAAATTACCTCCCGCTTACCTGGGGTGCATCACCTGTTGCAGACCCTGAAGGATTTATACGCCACATCAAGCCGCATTCGATCTACATCGCCGATCTCGACAGGATTACCGGGTCCGGATCGCATAATGACGTAATTACCCGGTGCAACGGGCTTGTCAGTCACTGTTATGCGGACAGGGGATGCAGGGGGCCGGAAGACCTTCTCTCCCTGGACCATTTTGAGAACGTCATCGGGACTGAAACAGCTGGTGATGACCTGGGCCGTTACAAATCAGGGTACCTGAGTATTGATGTGAAAGACGGGAAGGTGATCCCATCACGCAGAAACCCAGTGGAATATATCCGGTCTTTAACTGAATTCAGCTTTGACGGCTGTATCCTCCTGGATATAAGCGGCGTTGGCACATCGAAGGGACTGGACCGGGACCTGCTGGTACGACTGAGAGAGTCCTTCGGGGGAAAACTCCTCTGGGGTGGGGGAGTTGCATCGGCAGACGACCTCGGGCTGCTGGAAAATTCAGGCTTTGACGGTGCGATTATTGCCACAGCGCTTCACAAAAACAAAATACCCATAGAAATGATCAGGAGAGGAATATTCTGCTAATTACAATAGAGGGAATTGATGGTAGTGGTAAGAGCAGTCTGATTACCTCGCTCGAGGTATCTCTTGCCGACCTTGCACCCGTGATGACGCGGGAACCCGGGGAGTCCTGGGTTGGAACTTCAGTGCGGCGTGCAATCGCCGAGGAGATCGATCCTGTAGCAGAGGCACTCCTGTTTGTTGCTGATCACGCTGTGCACCTGGCAACCGTGGTACGGCCAGCCCTTGAAAAAAACCAGCTTGTTATCTGTGATCGGTATACCGACAGCCGGTATGCCTACCAGCAGGTGACACTCGAAGGTCTGGTCCCCGAACCGTTAACCTGGCTCAGGCAGGTGCATAACGAGTGGACAATCCCCCCGGATCTGACATTTCTCCTTGTCCTCCCCGTGGAGGTGGCGCTGTACCGGCGTTCGGGACGCGCAGAGAGGGAACATTTTGAATACGCATCACTCCTCACAAAAGTGCAGGAAAATTACCTTTCACTTGCACGGGAAGACCCATCTCGGTTTATCATCGTGGATGCCGAAAAAGATGAAAAAGAAATTCACCAGTTTATAGCTGACGCCATCAGGTCGGCCGTTGCACGGTCACGATCACATCACCGACATTAACCACGTCCACCGTCTCCCCGCCAATCATGTATGCATATTTCGGGGAAAATGCACCACCTGGAACCGGGATTTCCTCTCCGTTGACCATTACCGTGGATGGTGGGTTTACCAGTTGATCTTTTGGAAGCGCTTTTACAGCCTCCATAAACCCCTTTGCCTGTTTCCGGAGTGCCGGACCAATCACGCCGAGGTTAAACTGCACATCTGACACCACCTGTTCAAGGTTGGCCCGGTCTTTGCTCCAGTTTACTTCTGCATTCAGGGTCCGGGACGCGTCCCCGGCGTCATCGACACTGTGCGTGGAATAGATTGTCACCTTCCCCAGCGGGGCATTCAGCGCCAGCCCCTGCTCATGCTTGTACCGTCTCAGTTCAGAGACCACGTTGACAAGGATTTCACCTTCCCTGAGTGCCTCCGCATCATCATAGGAAAATTTTGTCCATTCCTGTTTATGGACGCTTTCGGAAGAAAGGTACGAGTAGCACTCTTCGGCAAAGTAGGGGGTAAAGGGTGCAAGCATACGGCATAACGAGTCGAACGTGGTTTGAAGGGTCAGGCATGCACTTTCGCGGTCAGCTCCGTCTGTGTAGAGCCTCCCCTTGACAAGCTCAATATACTCGTCAGCCAGCACTTCCCAGGCAAACTCCCTGATACTTTTTAATGCCCGGTCAAACTGGAAGTGCTCCATCGCATCCGTAACATCCGCGATGGTGTCAGACAGTTTTCCCAGGAGCCAGCGGTCGATCAATGCGGTGACCTTTGCATCGCTTCGGATCTCTGTTTTCCCTAGCTGCATAATAGAGAAACGGGCGATATTCCACATCTTTGTCTGGAACCGCGATGCAGAAACGACATCATTCCAGTTGAACATGATATCCGAGCCCGTCGCAGCACCCATTGCACCCCATTGCCTGAGTGGGTCTGCCCCGTACTTGTCGAGAATTTCAAACGGTTCGATGATATTTCCGCGGCTCTTGCTCATCTTGAACCCGTCCTCTCCAAGTACCATGCCATTGACGAGGATCTGATCCCATGGACGTTGTCCGGTTAGGGCGACCGACCGGAGGATTGTATAAAATGCCCACGTTCTGATGATATCATGCCCCTGTGGCCTGATCTGGGCAGGGAAATACGGCGGGTTGCCGGACCCGTCCCAGCCTGTTACGTTGAGCACAGAGATCGACGAGTCCATCCAGGTATCCAGGACATCTTCCTCGCCGGAAAATTCCGTCGAACCGCATTTCGGGCAGGGATGGTTAGGCTTTGCGCGGGTAGGGTCTACAGGCAGGTCCTTTTCATCAGGAAATACCATTCCCCCACAGTTATTGCAGAACCATACCGGTATCGGCGTTGCAAAAATCCGCTGCCGGGAAATACACCAGTCCCATTCCATCTGGCCGACCCAGTTTTCCATCCGGAGTAACATATGCTCCGGGTTCCAGCTGACTTCATGTGCAGCTTTTGAAATTTCATCGGGGCGAATCTTCACGAACCACTGGCGTTCGCTCATGATCTCGATGGGAGTTTTACATCGCCAGCAGGCCCCCACACGCTGTTCGAGCGGTTCCTGCCGGTAGAGGATGTCTCCTGCTTTCATGTCTTTCAGGATCGCCTCCCTGCATTCAACTGAGGACATACCCTCGTATTTACCAGCAACCTGAGTCATCCTGCCTTTCCTGTCAATTGCCTTCCGTAACGCGAGTTTGTGCTGTTTCCACCAGTGGACATCCTGTTTGTCCCCGAATGTACAGATCATCACCGCCCCGGAACCAAACGAGGGATCAACTGCGTCGTCGATAACAACAGGGACTTCGTGACCAAAAAGGGGGACTTTAAGACTGGTATTCCAGATGCCCTTATAGCGATCGTCCCCTGGATGAACGGCAACAGCCACGCAGGCTGCAAGAAGTTCCGGCCTGGTTGTCGCAATCTCGATGCCATCAAAATCAAAGAAATTGAGGCGGGTCTCCCTTGCCTCGTATGATACTTCGGCAAATGCGATTGCCGTTTCGCACCTGGTACAGAAATTTACCGGGTGTTCACTCTGGTAGATATACCCTGACTGGAACATCCGGAGGAATGAAAGCTGGGTCTTACTGTAATACGCCGGCATCATCGTGATATATTCATTCGACCAGTCAACCGAGAACCCCATCCTCCGGAGTGTATTTCTCATCTTATCGATATTTGCGAGTGTCAGGTCACGGCACATGTTCCGGAACTCTTCCCTTGATACATCATTTTTTGTAATTCCATGGGTCTCCTCAACTTTCACTTCAGTCGGCAGACCATGGCAGTCCCAGCCCTGTGGAAACATCACATTATATCCCTGCATCCGCTTATAACGGGCTATAAAATCGATATAGCACCAGTTCAGGGCGTTCCCGATATGAAAGTTACCTGTCGGATAGGGCGGCGGTGTATCGATGACGAACTGGGGTTTCTTTGAGTTTTTATCAAAATAATTATCCTCGTCGCGCCACGTATTCTGCCACCGGGGCTCTACTTCGGCATAATCATACGT
>JBAXTR010000299.1:0-2855 GCA_037130095.1 Methanomicrobiales archaeon | reverse complement strand
CCGCTGTACCGAGGAGCAGGCGTTCCCCCTGCCCGGCCTCACCACATCGCTGGAATACTTCTGAATCGATCGCCGGCTCGTTACTCCCTTCTATAACCAAAGGAAGCCCGGTACCGGACAGTACTCCCTCCATTACCTTAGTAATCGCAGGGAAATCATCAAATCCGCGGCGTTTTGTACTGGTCAGGTACAGGCGTACGAGATCAGCCCCGTATTGTTTTTCAGCGGCCCCTGCCCATCCCTGTGTATCTTTAACGAGGTCCCCCACGTACGAGGTGACGATCGGGGACCAGTAGTCAGGGTCATCACAGATTTCAAATGCCACAAGCGGTACCGAGCCTTCTCCGGTTTTCATCCCGAGGAAAGGAAGATCAGATTCACCACCAGGGTGGTAAGAGACAGTTCTTGTTCCACCTTCAGCTTTCGTTGCACCAAGGATAACATGACCGATTTTTCCACTTAAGTCCGGGCTGTTTTCTGCCATCACCAATCACCTCATAGTAACGGTTTCATGGCGAGGGCAGGGTGCTGGACTTCATCGAGAAATGCAATCAGTTCCTCTAACGTCGTCGCCTTTGTTTCATCAGCAATTTTTTCAAACATGTCCGGGTGGCCCTGCTCGTTCAGTTTCTTAACAAGCCGGTCCTTCAGCTCTTCTTTCAACAGTGAAGGTATCCAGACAAGCCGCTCAATTCCCCCTTCATCCTGCAAAAACCTGTCAGAAAGGATATAATTTTTCGAGATCCCGGCGAACCCGGGTGTCTGTGCCCCGCCGCCAATGGTCCCTGCAAGCGTGGAAAATGACATCCCTGAAGGTGTTTCGCCCTTGTATTCGCGGTTCACGACCATAATACCGTTTACTTCCGGGAGCATCAGTGCAATACATTCGAAACAGCCGCAACAGGTCATCGGGAACTCCATGATGCTGTAGAGGGAACATCGTTCAACCTCTCCATGTGAAGCTTTCTTGACGAACCGGTTCACCCCCTCAAACTCACCCTTGTCCCGGTCAATCACGACCCCTTTCTCGACCGGCTGGTTTGCTCCTGAAGGGGAGATTTCATAGGCGATTTTACCGTCAAGCCACGAAATTGCACCGCATAATGCAGGCCGTTCAGGGGTGATAATACAGACATGGTTCGGTGCAAATGTCTGGCAGAGGGTGCAGGAATAAAATAAGTCAACATCGGTATCTTTCATTCCCTGGATACGCCTGTCACGTTCTTCATAAATCCCTTCTGCCTCCTTTTTTCCTTTCAGCACCTCCTGGAGATCGGTCACCATTGTCACCTGGACCGCGTCGAGGAGGTCCGGGAAATCAATCCTGAACTTTGTCGCGATGAGCTTCCCGATATGCTCGATTTTTATGCCATTTTTAACAGATTCTTTTGATATTCTCACCCAGATTAAGTCACGTTGTGCAACATGCCAGGAGCCTTCGCCATAATTAACGAAATTATGGATCCTTCGCTCTAAAACGGGTTCGAAATCCTTTCTCATGGATTTTCCGGCTACTTCGACGATAATTCCAAGCGGGACGGCTGATCCTTCTTTAACAGAATCAATTTCAGGGCCGATTACCCGGATCAGCCCATCAGTTACTTCAGAGGCAGGTTTCACGCGGAGCAACTCAAATGCCGGGGAACGTCCACCGCCAAATTCCACGTACATCTCCTCTTTTCTTATACTCTTGCCTTCAAATGCCGGGGAACATGACATGGGGATAGGAATTGCCGTGACCGTGACCTTGATCCCTTTTCTTTCCATCCCTTCCCTGACCGCATCCTGAGGAATGGACCTGATCCATTCACCTCCCTCATATCCACCGAGGGTTATAATGGGGATGCCAAGGACCCTGAGAGCGTCAACAAGTGCAATACCTTCATTATCGAGACCTGGAAATACGATGGCAATCGCTTTTGCCCGCTGGTTAGCGTAGGCAAGCAGCCTGCCAGGATCACCGGGAACAACCCCCCCGAACATCAGGGCAACGCGGGTGATAATATCAACAAAGTGGACACCGTGGATCGACGTTGACCCAAGAGGGATAAGCCGGTACTCGAGCCCCAGTTTTACAGATGCTGACGAGAGAGCGGGAACCACGTCTCCCGCAAGGAAGGTGAGCATATATTTTTCCTGCAGTTCCCGGCATATCCGGGAGGCCGTATCAGCGTTCTCTGGTGTACCAATTACGAGGGCCAGGCCAAGGATGCTTCCGTCGACCAGCGAATACCCGAGTTTTCTCAGGACAGCATCGCCAATAAACCCGGTATACGGGGCGGGTTCGCGACCGGGGCCCTGCTCATAAAAGGCGAGTAAAGACTCACACGCGACGAAGGGGTTCTCATTGGTAAGAGTGTACACTTCCTGCGCATCCTGTGCCGTATTAACCGGTCGACCGGTGAGGGCATATGACACAGGCAGGTGATATGCAGTCTCTTCATACGCCAGTGGACCATGAATAGCGTTCAACTTCTTCTTCAGGCTTGCATTACCAAGCGTTATTGCGGTCTCGATCTCGGTCATCGGCAAATTCCTCTGTCACAAGTATTCCATCGCCATATGGTAAATGATTTCGGATATTCCCAATCTTTTTGAGGATTTATTATCCGGCAATGCCGGTTTATCCGGATATCAATCCTTATCTGTGCGAAACCATATTGCATTCATGGATCTGTCCACCCCTGGCCATAATACACTCAACTGTGAGATCTGGTCGGAATATCAGGAGCTGGAAAGCAGGAGTCAAACCACCAATCAATCCTTATATACTACTTCTTTCAATGCTAATTGACAATAAAACCCGAAAGCCGGAGTGAATATTATGAAAATGGAACATGTTGATGGAAAAAATG
>JBAXTR010000298.1:0-2872 GCA_037130095.1 Methanomicrobiales archaeon | reverse complement strand
TGTTGTAGCACAACATACCACAAGGAACGAATTATGTTACATCGTATTCTATTGTAGCACAAATGAGTGCATATAATCCACAGAAAGAAGGGAGGGTCTTTTTAAACAGAGAGATAATTGAAAACGCTATTTCTGCCCGTTAACAGGCTTTATAACGAATTTGCAGTGATCATCCCCCATGGCATAACATCGGAGCTCCGTCGCCATGTGATCTGCCTTGAAATGACCGGAAAACAACGCCTCAAGGATCCCTGCATCAAATGCACATGCCGGTCGTCCAAGGTAGGGCAGGTCATCGCACTCAAAACAATCGTACACGATAAGTGTCACGGGAGATCGGTTTTCCACGACAATCTGGCCGAGGTTATGCTGTTTCCAGAACTTCACCGTTTTATCAAGCATGACCGAAATGTCAGGGTCCGCAATGGCAGAATATAACCCCTGGCCCATGCGAAACCCGGCCTCCCTGAGGATCGGATCAATATTAATTCCCCGAGACATCAGGGTAACCCTGATTGTCCGGAACATCATTTTATAAAAGATTGAGGGATCCCCTCCTTTGAGGAATGTGGCCACCATCTGCCCCGGGTCATCATCGTCGTTTTTTCCCTGGGGGGATATCTCCCCGAGGAACCGGGAACGAATGTAAAAGATCTTCCTCCTTGAGTCCGCAAGGTCCGGTTTCTCACCAATGATACCCTCTTTTAACAGGGCCCTCAGGTGTGCCGAAACCGTAGACTTGGCTTTATTGGTTGACTGGACAATCTCCTGGAAAGACAACTCGCGTCCACTCAATACTGCGAGGATTTTGCTACGGACAGGAGAATCAACAGTCCGGATACCATCTTCCGTAGCGAATAGTCCGATTGTCGGGGAAGGCCCCGATTGTGGAGAGATATCAGTTTCAGCCTTCATAAAGAGTCCTGGCTTGAATTTTCCTAACTACTATATCGGATGTGTACTACTAAAGCATTCGGCGGGCATTGGAACAACATATATTATAGTGATAATAACAACTATCACTGTAAGCCAATAAAGCATTATAATAAAGAGTTATGCAGGTGTCGGGTATTGATACAGATGGAAAATGAAGTAGCTCGTATACGGGACCTCCTTAAGGAGCACCCCAAGGGGATGACAATTGAAGAGATCTCCCGCCTTTTACCCTTAAACAGGACATCCACAGCCAAATATTTAAATACACTCCTGATTTCAGGGCAGGCAGATATGAGGACTTATGGCCGTGCAAAAGTGTTTTCACTCACCCAGAGAGTCCCATTGTCCAACCTGATGAGCCTTTCATCCGAACTTATCCTGATCCTGGACAAGGAACATACGATCAGCTATGTAAACAGCCAGTTTTTACAGGTCTTCCACCTGACCAGGCAGGACCTTGTCGGAAAGAAGGTGGACCAGACCCCACTTACCTACTATCTTCCCCCCAAGTTTCTTGAAACGGTAAATGGAGCATTTGAAGGAAAAGAGATTGCAGGAGACCTGCATATCAAAATCAAAGACAGGGACTATTACTTCATTTCCAAACTGGTACCGATGGTCTTTGATAATGGAAACGGGGGTCTTGCGATCATCCTGGAAGACATCACCCAGCTAAAAGAATACCAGTTGCACCTGGAAAGCCTTGTTGAAGAGCGCACCCATGAGATTATAAAAACAAATGAAAATCTCGAGCGGGAAATCGCCGACCATGAAATGGCAAGGAAAGCCCTCGAGGTCGTAAACAACAAGCTTAACCTCCTGGCCAGCGTCACACGGCATGATATACTCAACCAGATAACCGCAATATCCGGGTATCTTCAGCTCCTTGACAACGAATGTTCCACCAACCTCAAGGTCCCCCCATACATCCAGAGTATTGAAAATGCCATCAGCATCATCCAGCGCCAGATCACGTTCACCCGCGACTACAAAGACCTCGGGTTGAAATCGCCGGAATGGCAGCGGGTGGAGGAAGTGATCCAGCGGGCTGTTGCCTTACGTCCCCTGCCAAGGGTCAATCTTCTGATCGAAACGGGTCACCTCGAAATTTTTGCCGATCCCTTCCTGGAAAAGGTATTTATCAATATCTTCGATTACTCGATACTCAGGGGGGAGAGAGTCACAGAGATCACGGTCAAATTCAATGAACATAATGGGAATGGGGTACTCCTGATTGCCGATAACGGGATTGGGATTCAGGCATCACGAAAAGAACGGATTTTTGAATATTCAGGGAAAGAAGCAGGTTTCAACCTCTTCCTTTCCCGTGAGATCCTCTCAATAACCGGCCTTTCAATAAGAGAACTGGGTGAGGAAGGAAAAGGTGCACGGTTCGAGATCCTGGTACCAGGTAACGTCTGGAAACGTGGAAATGGTCCCCGATAATTTGCCTTCTATAAAATTTTTACAGAAAAAAAGTTTGGATTGGTTTCATTTTTTCACAATATCCACGACTTGGATACTGTAAATAAGATCCTGCCCTGCAAGTGGGTGATTTTCATCAATGGTAATGCTAGTGTCATTGACCGCGACGATTATCACGTAGCCGATTCCACCCTCGGGCATATTATACTGGATCACATCACCAGGTTTTGGATTCCATGTCTCCCGCTGATTCTCCGGAAGTGTGGCAAGTACCTTTTCCCGGGGTAGTTCATTTATCAAAGCCTTTATTCTCGGCCCATATGCCTGGTCTGCCGGAATCATAACAGTCTTATTTTCCCCAATACTCATACCTATCACAGCTTTATCAAGACCGGGGATTACCCTCCCGGCGCCTGCCACGAATTCTACGGGATTCCCGTTAAATGATGACTCCAACACCTTCCCGGTTGAAGACAATGCAGCAGTATAATGGACCTTCACGGTATCATTA
>JBAXTR010000297.1:0-2872 GCA_037130095.1 Methanomicrobiales archaeon | reverse complement strand
AAATAGGGAATGGCTCTAATACGCCCTTCCAAGGAGTGTTGTTTTACCCGGTTTACCACAGATAATGCAATTCCCTCCCTCTCCGGTCAGGTAGGGAGACCGGGCCTCTGTACCAAGTACGCTTGCCCCAAGGCGTTCCTCCATTGAATCGGCACATCCGCGTACCCCACACCAGTTAACAACCGCTACACCCTGGACGAGGGCGTTGGCTGCCTCTTCTATCGAAACTGCACGGATAAGACGCGATTGCATATGTGATTCCGTGCGCTCGCGGAGCCGGGCTTGTTCTCCATCTAATACACTTTTGATCCCATTCACAAGGTCAGCGATCGGGATGGTAGAGCGTTCCCCGGTCCTTGTTACCACGGTGACCACACCCGAATCGATATCTCTCGGCCCCACTTCAAGCCGGATGGGAACACCTCTCATCTCCCAGTAGTAATACTTGGCTCCTGGCCTCAGGTCGCGGTTATCGGTTTTTACACGATATCCAGCCGATTTAAGAGTGGATTCTACCGATAATGCAGCCGCTGCGACATCATCTTTCCGTTTTCCGATGGTGATCGGGACGATAACTATCTGAACCGGAGCCATGGCAGGTGGTAGCACGAGTCCCTTATCATCACCATGGAGGCTGATCAGGGCAGCAATCGATCGTTCAGAGATCCCGTAACAGGTCTGGTATGCATGACGCTGCACCCCTTCGGGGTCCTCAAAGGTAATCGAGAAGGTCTTTGAGAAATGGTCCCCCAGGTGGTGCACGGTGCCGATCTGGAGTGTCTTCCCGTCAGGCATAATCGTGTCCACTGCCATGGTGTAGTCTGCACCCGGGAACTTGTCCCATTCAGGTCTCTTTGAGACAACGACAGGGATACACAGTTTTGCATAGAACTCCAGGTAGAGTGCAATAGCCTTTTCAACCTGGATCTCCGCCTGCTCCCAGGTGGCATGGACCGTGTGGGCCTCCTTGAACGAGGTGATCTCCCGGAGCCTTATGAGCGGGCGTGTATGCTTGGTCTCGTACCGGAAGGTGTTCACGACCTGGTATAGCAGGATCGGCAGGTCAGCGTGTGAGCGGACCCAAAGGGCATACATGGGATATATGGCGGTTTCACTGGTGGGGCGGAGTGCAAGCGGGACATCGAGCTCGTCTTTTCCCCCGTGGGTTACCCAGTACACCTCGTCCTCGAACCCCTTGATGTGTTCCGCCTCCTTCATGAACTCCTGTTCCGGGATCAGGAGTGGGAACAGGGTCTCCTGGTGTTCCCTGTCCATCAGCTCGCGGAGCCAGGCATACACGTGTTTCCGGATCGCAAACCCGTGGGGGTACCAGACGTACAGCCCTTTTACCGGGTAGCGGACGTCCATGATCTCCGCCTGCCACAGGAGATCATTGTACCATGCAGAAAAGTCCAGTTTAGGCGGTAATGCCCCGCGTTCTTCTTCCATATCCCACTCCTTACGTCACCAGACGTATGATTTCAGGCGTAATAAATGCCTCGACAAACGCCGCGAGGAGGACAAGAGGGATAACGTACATTACGAAATTCAGGCCATGGTGCGCGGCCTCAACCGCCGCATCACCGCTCCCGCTCCATTCATCGTAAAGGGATTTTGCAAGGAGGAAACCGAGTGCCCCAGACAGGATGAAGGATGGGATCTCAAAAATACCATGGGGAAGGATAGCGGCGAAAACAAAGATGATGCCCTTTTCTTCCCTGACAAGCTCCATGATCGAACCGATAATCAGGCCATTCGTCGACAGAATAAACAGTGAGACAACCCCGAAGGTCGCACCCCCTAGGAAGAGCAGGAGGCAGGCCTGTAGGTTATTCAGGAACAATTTTACAAAGAGGAGGGGTGCAGGATCTCCCACAATTTCACCCACTACCGCATCCTTGAACAGCGAGAGGAAATTCTCCCCGATCGACGGGTCATTCACCGTTGCCACGACTCCGATCGTCAACGAAACGGCAAAGATGACCACGGTATACAGGAGTCCCTGGCTGAGTTTCCATTCAGACATAGAACATCATCCTGACCATGTCCCTGATCCCGGGAGCGAGGCCGACGACAATCATAGCAAGGACAATAAGGTGCCAGAGGTCGCTGCTCCCCTCGTGGCGGTACCGCTCGAGGATCCAGATCCCGGGGATAATGACAACGAGTTTGAGTGGGAACATCACAAATGCGGTGCCGGTCCACTCTATCAGGCTGGATCCCACAACATGCTGCTCGATGTAGGCGAGCGGGTGGAGGTCAATACCATAACTGGTGGCACTCGCGTCAAGCAACTGCCCGAATATGAGGACCTTGTAGAGCGGGTCAGAAACATATTCCCACCTGAACAGGTAGCGCAGCGCCCCGTATACGATCAGGCTAGTAGCGGCTGCAAGGGTAAGGATGATAACAGCGACCTCAGGGTGGATCACCCCGCGGGAGAGCCCGAATGCAACAAGAATCAAAAATGCCACTATCGCTGCTGCGGCACCGGTCCCTGCGTACCAGGGGATGTAATCGCTAATAACACCCTTTCGTGCAAGTGTGGTGGTAATAACAAGCACCCCGGCAGTAACAAAGAAAATAACAAAAAATATGAGCGGCGTCGTCAGCAAAAACTGCCAGTCAGAGGTGATCAGGTGTGCGTCCTGCACGACCCGTATGACACCCCCGAATACTACATAGGGAAGTGTGGCAAGGATGAACCTGCCGTCCACAGGGACTTTGGCATACCGCAGCCAGCGATATACGGCATACACTCCTATGATAAGAAATATTGCATAGGTCAGTGTTTCAACCGGGTTATAGGGCTGATCGAACCTGACAGGATCGATGTAGTATTTGTAGATGAATTCCCTAATCATTTCTGATA
>JBAXTR010000296.1:0-2882 GCA_037130095.1 Methanomicrobiales archaeon | reverse complement strand
TCCTTATTGATGCCGGTGAGGCAGATGCCGGGCCTGGTATTGTAAGCTACCTGAAAGGACAGGGTGTCCGTGATATCGATATTCTCATTGCCACTCACCCGCATAGCGATCATATCGGGGGGATGCAAGACGTCCTGAAGAATTTTAATGTTAAAAGTGTCATTGACAGCGGCATGCCGCATACTACAACAACCTACCAGAAATTCCTTGATACAATTGATCAAAAAAATATCCCGTACTCAGCCGTGAAACAGGGAGATTCTTTCAGTCCTGCCACAGGGCTGACATTTTTAGTCCTGTCGGCCCCGGACGGGAGCAAGGACCAGGACCTCAATGATGGGTCAATTGTCCTCCGGGCCACATACGGACGTGTGAGCATCCTGTTCGAATCGGATGCAGGCATTACTGCAGAAGATTCTATGATTGACTCAGGTCTTCCTCTCGAGAGCCAGGTCCTGAAAGTGGCACACCACGGTAGTCCTCACGGTACCGGGCGTGCATTTCTTGAACGCGTACGACCTGAAGTGGCAATCATCTCTGTCGGTGCAGGAAATCCCTTTAATCACCCTGCAGAGAATACAATAATACGCCTGGAAAATGCAGGTGCGCTCATATTCCGGACGGATACTGACAGGAGCATTGTTGTCCGGACCGACGGCATGACGTTCTCGGTAGAAACCGGGAAGAAAGGCATGTACCCGTTTGTTATCAGTACTCCGACAACAGCCCAGGTATAACACTGGCGACAAATGGCAATAGCCCGGTTATTCCAGTATACCTCAAATGGCTGGTCATCGTTAACATTGTGGGATCGTTGTCCCCCGGTACCCGATGAGAGTTAGATCCAGGACATTTTTTTAATCCGCCAGAAATGTGATTTCACATGAACATTATCCGTTTTTAAAAATTGGTTCGGACAATAGTACACCCTAGGTGAGATATGGGCAGAATAATGGAACGATTCTCTAAAGACAAACTACAAAAAAGATTAAGGGACTTTTCCTGGCCACGGGGAACGGTTGTTTATTATTTATGCTGTTTTAATTTCGTCAGCGGCTTCGAGGTGAAGTTCTTTCACAGAGATTTCACGCATTTTGTATTTCTGGATCTTTCCTGATATGGTAACAGGGAAATCATCAGTAAACCTGATATAACGGGGGATCTTGTAATGGGCAATTTTACCCTTGCAGAAGTCCTTTATCTCTTCTTCTGTGAGTGCCTGACCCGGGGCAATTTTTACCCATGCCGCAAGTTCCTCGCCATATTTCACATCAGGGACACCGATCACATAAACATCTGCAATCTTTGGATGGTGGTGCAGGAATTCCTCGATTTCACGCGGATAAATATTCTCCCCGCCCCTGATGACCATATCTTTCAAACGACCCACGATTTTTACATATCCCTCATCGTCTATTGTACCAAGGTCGCCTGTATGGTTCCAGCCGTTATGGTCAAGAGTTCCATGGGTGGCATTCGGGTTGTTGTAATAACATTTCATGGTCATGTATCCACGTGCGCAGATCTCCCCAATCTCGCCCCGTGGAACTATTTTCTGGGTCTTCTGGTCGATAAATTTCAATTCCGTGTGGGGGAACAGTTTGCCCACTGTTGATACCCGGCGTTCAATCGGGTCTTTTGTTGTGGTCATCGTGACGCCCGGAGAGGTCTCAGTCTGACCGTACACGATTACAATATCGGTCATATTCATTTTCTTTGAGACTTCTTTCATCACTTCAATTGGACAGGGAGAGCCGGCCATAATCCCGGTACGAAGGGTGCTCATCGAGTAACGGGAGAATTCCGGGTGCGAAAGCTCCGCGATGAACATCGTAGGAACCCCGTGAAGGGCTGTACAGTGCTCATTCTGGACAGTTTTCAATACTTCTTCCGCATTAAATGTCGGAGATGGAATTACCATGGTCGACCCGTGCGTAACACAGGCGAGGTTTGAGAGGACCATGCCAAAACAATGGTAGAACGGCACCGGGATACAAAGCCGGTCTGCAGGTGTAAAGCCCATTCCTTCCCCGATTATATAGCCGTTATTCAGTACCGAATGGTGACTGAGGACGACCCCCTTTGGAAAACCGGTGGTACCGCTGGTATACTGGATATTAATCGCATCGTCAAACTCGAGCGACTCTTCGCGGGAGATCAGTTCGTCCTGGCTGATCTCTTCTCCTCTACGGATGCAGTCCTCCCATACAAACATCCCGTTATAGGGGATATCCCCCATGAAAATAACGTTTTTGAGGAACTGGAACTTATCACTCTTAATGTGGCCCGGACGCGATTCATACGCTTCGGGGCAGGCCTCGTAAAACATTCCCACATAATCCGAAGTCTTGAACCGCCCCTGGATAATGAGGGTCTGGATTTCTGCCTGTTTCAATACGTACTCGAGCTCGTAGGTCCGGTAGGCGGGGTTGATGTTGACCATAATTGCGCCGATTTTTGCCGTTGCAAATTGTACCTGGATCCATTCGGCATAATTCATTGCCCATATACCCACCCGGTGACCTTTCTCAACACCCAGCGCCATCAGTCCCTTTGCCAGGTTATCGACATGTGACTGGAATTCCCTGTATGTCCACCGGATCCCCTGGTGGACGGAAACAACGGCTTCGGTATCAGGGTTCTCTTTTACTATACGGTTGAACATGTACCCGATAGTCTCGCCAATCAACGGAAATGAAGAGATCCCACAATCATAACTGATCTTCACCATTGATTAGATTATGGCGTGAGAAAAGAATATATGATTACTGATTTCGCACGAAAATCCCCCCTGTTTTTACAAGTAAAGGCAATATTTATAATTCTCAGATTTGTTTCCTTATGCGAACACTTAAATCTCGAAAATGCGATTTAATTTACAT
>JBAXTR010000295.1:0-2883 GCA_037130095.1 Methanomicrobiales archaeon | reverse complement strand
ACCTCAGCAAAAGTGTATCCCTAGTATTACATCGGTATTTTTTTAATGCTATCTCATCGGACCCCCACACGGGTCCGGGATATCTGCTGGTAATGATTGAACTGACGATGCTCGCGCCAGAAAGCATTGATGGCCGGGGGTGTCACCCACTGGTACCACACCTGCAGGCCTTACGGACTGGCAGCAGGCTTGTGGGTCTTCCAGCCTTTCGGGTAGGTCCCGGGCAGCATAAATACAATTCTCGGGGCAACGACGAGCCCCGGTTTGCCGGGAACGATCTTAGCGGAATCAAGCAGGGCTTCCCCGATACCCACAAATTCCCCTGCTTCGGTTTTGATTGCGATTAATTCTTTCTTCTTAAACTGGTCAGAACGTAGTACTCCCACCCCGGCCAGTGCCGCCCCCCTCACGACGGCATCGACTGCGGACCCACGGATCGTAATACCCGGGTGATCCCGTACCCCTTCTTCAATTGGCTGGACCATCTGTCGTAACAGCGAACCATCACCGTTTGATAAGGCCGATAAGGCGTCCGCAAGGTCATGGAGGGTGTACGCGTCATGCTCATCGAATGCGCCGGACTTTGTCCTCCTGAGCTCCTGCATATGGGCCCCTGTACCGAGGGCGAGGCCGATATGGTGGCAGAGGGAACGGATATAGGTACCTGCATCACAGGTGACCCGGAACAGGACGAGACGTTCCTCGAAATCAAGGACTGTAAGGGTATGGATAGCCCGGATTCTCAGGTTTCGTGCGACAGCACTTCTCCTTGGGGGCCTCTGGTATATCCTCCCGGTAAACTCCTCCATTACTTCATCCAGGCGCTGGCGTGTTGTATCCCCGTGAAGCCTCATCAGGCAGACATATTCTTTCTGGTGCTGGAGAAGAAGGGGGGCAAGCCGGACTGCCCGCCCGAGCATGACAAGAAGGACCCCGGAAACCTGGGGGTCAAGGGTCCCGCTGTGGCCTACATGGACCCCCATCATTTTACCGACCCATGCCGTCACCTGGTGACTTGATGGACCACGAGGTTTGTCGATTACAAGGATACCTGATGGTATTACCGCTTCCGGTCTGGTAACATTCGGGCCCGGGCTGCCAATCACATGCCCCGGGGTTTCATCTCTCGGCAATTATCCTCCTTTCTATTATTCTGCCTGTTTCCGGAAATCATTCAATTTCTGGAGTGTCCCTTCAAGTGACCCGTCACCGACGACGTCGGGACGAAAACCCTCGGCGACCATCACCGACGCTGTTACATCGCCTATTGCAATAACCAGCAGATCAGGGCTCCGTTTCCATTTAGCCTGTTTAAATGACATCGCACTGGTAAAAAGAATTGCGTCCGCACCTTTAAGGTCCAGTACCTGCCCGGTCGGCACAAGCGAATAACACCTTATCTCTGTTGCAATTCCCCCTGCCTTTGAAATCGCCTCGATAAGGTCGGGGTTAGGGACATCAGCTCTGGGTATGCCTATCCTCTTACCCTTGATCCAGCTCCCGAGATAGGGCACGAAATCCCGGGAATAATATGTCGGGAGCGTTTCACAATCGACACCGTGGGATTTCAGGATCCTGGCTGTCTGTGGGCCGATTGCAATTACCCTTGGCCGGTGTGTTATTAACGGTGCGATGATCTGGGCCGGGAGGGCGCTCGTGAAGAAAATGCAGTCGAAATCCTCGCGTTCAACCGCTTTTACAAATGATGCGACCCGGTCATCGTGGACCTTGGCGGTCAACGGGGTGACAATAAAGCATTCGTGGCCATATTGGGCACAATACTCCTTGTCTTTCTCCTCTTTACCCTTAAGCCGTGTGATCGCGATCTTCATTGCCATATCATCACCCCTCTCGTATATCACAGTATGTATTTCGACTCCTTTATCCCCGGTCACTAGTAAGCGTACCCTGTGATCGGGATTATAGCCGGTACGCTGGCAGGGGTATTCCTTGGTATTATCAGCGGGCTTTTTCCCGGCGTTCATTCAAATACGCTTGCGGCATCCCTGCTCGGTATGCAGGCGGTTTTTCTTCCTGTTATTGGTATTGAGGCGCTGGCGGCGACGATGTTTGCCGCGTTGATCACCCATACATTCCTTGACAGCATCCCGAGTACCTTCCTTGGGATCCCAGATCCGGACACCGCGCTTTCCGTCCTCCCCTCCCATATGCTCTGCCTTGAAGGTAAAGGCCAGGAAGCGGTGAGAATTGCAGCACTCGGCAGTACCTGTGCCGTAATACTGGCAATCCCCCTATCAATACTCCTTTTTTTCATACTCCCCCCGCTTCAGCCTTACATTGACTGGTGGGTAGGAATCATCCTGATTGCCGTTGTCGGGTACCTGGTAATAGAAAGCGAGTCTCCACTATGGGCACTGCTGATTTTCGGGATATCAGGCCTTCTTGGTATTTTCACGTTCCGCTACGCGTTTCTCGGGTGGCATACGCTGGGTGAATCAGGCGTGCTGATGCCCCTGCTTACCGGTATGTTCGGGATATCGGTGCTCCTCTTTTCATCCCGGGGCCCGGTACCCGAACAACGGTTCAGTGGGATTAGGATGACCCTGAAGGAAATCGGTAAAGGGACTGTTACCGGCACAATTGCCGGTACTATCGTAGGCTGGCTTCCCGGCCTCTCGAACGCGACCGCAAATGCAGTTCTTTGTTCCAGGACGGACTACCGGCAGGACAGGAGGGCATATATTTTCTCAACAAGTGCAGCAAACACGGCAAATGCGATTATCGGGCTCGCGGTCCTGTTTGCAATCGGCAGGGAGCGTAATGGCGTTATGGTCGCCATTTCATCGGTTGGCGCTCCATCTATGGCTTCCCTGCTGGTATCAGGTGCACTTGCCGCCTGCCTGGCATACCCGGTGACCATAT
>JBAXTR010000294.1:0-2916 GCA_037130095.1 Methanomicrobiales archaeon | reverse complement strand
ACAACGTAGGCGGGACAGGGATCTCTCTCTCTGACTCTCACCACAACGACCTCTATGATAACTTCGCTAATTCCAACGACGAAGGAATCGTCCTTGATTCCGCTACCTGGAACACCCTTGTTAACAACAGGGTAATTGGCAATTCCCATAACGGGATCACAATCACTGGCGATAATAATACACTTACTATCAATACAGTGACGGATAACCAGAATCAAGGGATTGATGTCACAGGCTCCTCGAACAACCTTATTCAAAACTTCGTTCACCTCAACCTCTACCACGGGATTATCATCAACGGGGACAACAACACCCTTGAAAGCAACACGGTGACAGAGAATCTCCACAACGGGATCGATATTACAGGTTCCGTGAATACCCTCTCCAATAACTCAGTACATCAAAACGATAACAACGGTATCAGCATCACCGGGAACGAAAATACCCTGTATAACAACACGGGGACAGAGAATACAAGAATAGGAATTCAAATTTACGATGCCAACCTGGCCAATATAACGAAAAACACGGTTTCCGGAAACGGTAATGGGATCGTTCTTCAGAACTCCCGGTATAACAACCTCACTGACAATACCATGGAGGGAAATGACATCTCTGGTATTACACTTGAGACATCGAGTGCTAATGAACTGACCAGGAACACAGCAGGAAATAATGCATGGGGCATTTATCTTATCGGATCATCTTTCAATAATTTCACGGGTACCAAGGCAAACGGAAACTCTGTCATCGGTATTCTAGCTGATTCATCAGAGGATAACAACTTCCAGGACACCATTGCAACCGGAAACAACTGGGGTGTGTTGCTACAGGACCAGAGTAATAGAAATATCTTTTCGAATACGGATGTGAGCGACAATAATATCGGCGTGGGAATTGATAATTCACACCACAACACATTTTATGAAACGTTATCCAACGCAAACCACAATGAAGGGATCTCCCTCTTTAATAGTGCTTCTAATAACAGGTTCCTTGGTGGAAGCGTAAGTAATAACCAGAACATCGGCATCGCTCTCAGGGATTCCAGGGAGAATGTCCTTTCAGGAATACAGGTCGAAAATGACGGCACCTATGGGGTTCTCCTCATCCGGTCAAACCAGAATACCATTTCAGATATCACTTCTAATTCACACACATTCGGTTTCGCGCTTGATAGCTCGTCGGGCAACAATTTAACCGGTAATGCTGCATCAGGAAACAATTACGGGTTTGGTATTTACTCGGATTCAAACGGGAACAATTTCACCAGGAATACTGCAAATGGAAATAACTACTTTGGGATGTGGCTGTATGACACGGCAGGTAATAACCTGACTGAGACTACGGTTAATGATAATGGTAATAACATCGGAATCGGCGTATATCTGTCGCAGAACACGAATATCTGTGGGACATACGCGGAGAACAACAATTACGGGATATACCTGGAGCGTTCAAGCGGGTCGAAGATCATAAACAATACCCTCGTTGATAATACAGTCGGACTGGGACTTTCAGGATCAGATGGAAACACTGTTGTTCACAATTACATTAATTTAAGCGATTATTACGGGATATACCTCGATAACTCAAAGTCGAACCTCTTCTACAACAATTACCTGAACAATGACTACAATGTCGGTTTAGGGGTATTGTCAGAAGGTAACACATGGAATATTAAAAAGACATTAACCCCGGATGGAAACATCATCGGTGGTCCTTATCTTGCAGGAAACTTCTATGGAAGTCCGGATGGGTATGGGTTCTCCCAGACGACGGATTCAGTTGACGGGATTGCATGTAAAACGTACATTATTTCACCTGGCGACATCGACGAGTTACCGCTTGCAATATACCCGCCAGGACCTCAACGCCCGTCGCCACCACCTCCGCCACCACCCGGGCCAACTATCCAATACCAATACGTCGAACCCGAGATACCACCGGTTCCTTCGGTTCCACCTACCGGGGGCCCGGTACAATTAAACTCAAATTCAATCCCAAAAACAGTAGCAGCAGGCGGGTCCCAGTCTGTATCGGTTAGCGTCCTGAACAACCAGGGAACGTCCTGGGGACCGAATGAGTACGTGACCGTGCAGGTCTGGATTCTTGATTCAAGTAACAGACTAGTGGGGGATCTCCGCAACATACAGGTGGCACCCGGTACAACCATGGTAAACGGGGAGATGAAGAATTTAGCCTTCAATATGCAGATGCCCGAAAACCCCGGGGATTATACGATCAATTTCCAGCTGTGGAAGTGGTCAGAGGGTAAATGGGTTAAGATAGGTTCAGTGATTTCCAACAGTTTCAAGGTCGAGGCTAAAAAATCTGTTGTAAAAACCGGCCTGGTTTCACTGAATACGGACCAGCAGAACCCTTCGGGAACAATGTTGAGCCACTTATCCCCGGAGATTAAAACGAACGGAGTTGGCAGATCCAACGTCTCAATGTTTGATACGGAGCCTGGCATTACCGGGCAGTGGAAATCCACGGTTGGCGGGAACGTTGGTGTACTACAGGAAAACAACCGGGACTATGTAGGACTAACACATCTGGGTGTATCGCCTGCCAATGGGACCAATATTCCGAGGTGGACCGGTACACCAACCGGAACTTATGATGAGTAATGTGAACACAAGACCACGAAGGAGGAAATTCATATGATTGAAGGTAGAATGAAAATCAAGCTGGTTATCGTTGGATTCATGATACTCCTGCTAATAGTCTGTGCCTGTGCTGTATCACCCGCACCCCCGGCTCCACCTCCACCACCACCGGTTCCACCAGCAGCACCAGCTCCACCACCGGTTCCCGTGGAAATGCCTGCGCTACCTCCCGCCCCGACCCCGGTTTATGAACCCCCCTCTCCGCCTTCGCCGGGTATAAACCCGTCCCTGCCATCAGACATAC
>JBAXTR010000293.1:0-2932 GCA_037130095.1 Methanomicrobiales archaeon | reverse complement strand
GAATGCAGACAACCGCCTCATGTTCGGCCGGGTTGAATTTCTCCCCGACTGATACAACCGGGGTAATCCCGTGTTGTTCAAGGAGGGTCCTGAACAGTTTACTGATCTGCTCAAGGCCTTCTCGTGCCCCGGAATTCTGTGATGTAATTGCACGGTCAAAGTTATCGATCACCTCGATCAATTCAACAGCAAATTTTTCTATGGCATACCTGATGTGAGTGTCAATGTCGCGTTCAGTCCTCTTTCTGTAATTGTCGAAATCGGCCGCAAGACGGAGATACTTTTCATTCAGGTCCTTTAGTTCTTCACGGAGCCCGTCGGTCCCGGTGTCCGGGGCGGGCAGGTCCTGTCCGGTCGCTTGTTCCGAAACAACGGGGCCAGAATCTGTCGCTGGATCTCCCGTTTCTACACGGATTTGCGCTTTTCCTCTCTCACCATTCATGTTAGCCATTTGACGGTCTATTATCTATTGCATTGTAGTTCTATATATATATAACTCATAAGACAAACGGATAATCATGCTTGTTTTTAAATTTCAATCCATTAAATCCTTTAGATTCAATAAAACAGGAGACTGGCAAAAAGTAACCGCGCAGGTCTGGTTTAACACGTATATTCATCCGACCCGTTCACAGGATGGCACTTCAGGAAAAAACATCGCAAATAATCACGATTTGTCTGTCCGCGTAACAGGTAACATAACCTTGTGATGCAGGTTGCCTCACATCCGGCAATGTCATAATACCTGACGTGCCTATACATGTCTATGAAATGGGCACTGCTCTCGGTATGGGATAAGAGCGGGATTATCGAACTTGCAACGGTACTCCGTGAACATAAAGTAGGCATCATGAGTTCAGGTGGGACGGGAAAAGTGCTTTCTGAACAAGGTATTCCATTCACAGAAGTCTCAACCTACACAGGGTTCCCGGAGATGATGGACGGGCGGGTAAAAACACTTCACCCGCGAGTCCACGGAGGGCTTCTCGGCAGGCGGGGAATTGATGATACGGTAATGGAAGCCCAGGGGATCCAACCGATTGATCTCCTGGTAGTGAACCTCTACCCGTTTGAAGAGATGTCGGGGAAGAACCTGCCCCTTGACCAGTTAATTGAATATATCGATGTCGGGGGTCCTGCAATGATCAGGGCTGCGGCAAAGAATTACCGTGATGTAGCCGTGGTTGTCGATCCTGCTGATTACCCGCTGGTCGAATCGGCAGTCCTTTCAGGGTCATTCACCGGTGACGAGAGGATAATGCTTGCCAAAAAAGCCTTTTCCCGAACGGCTGCATATGATGCCGCGATAAGTAATTATCTCCACACCGAAGGAAAAGAGTTCCCTGATGTTTTTACGGTCCAGTTCAGGAACGGCCGTCCGCTCAGGTACGGGGAGAACCCTCACCAGTCTGCATGTATCTATGGCAGTACAGGTATTGCAGCTGCAGAACCATTCCAGGGAAAACAGATGTCGTACAATAATTACCTTGACCTGAATGCAGCTTCAGGTCTCCTCCGTGAATTTGACGAAGCCTGCGCTGTTATCGTAAAACACAATAATCCCTGCGGGGTTGCAGTCGCCGGGTCAATTGCTGAAGCATACCGGAAAGCACGGGATACAGACCCGGTATCTGCATATGGATCAGTCGTGGCATTGAACCGCCCGGTTGATGAACCGCTTGCAAAAGAGTTTTGTGCGACATTTGTCGAGGTCCTCTGTGCTCCAGCGTTTACGCCCGGAGCTATTGAATTATTTAAAACAAAGGAGAATATGAGGGTCATTCACCTGCCTGAACCAGTCGTCCAGGACGAAATCCGGACAATTGCGGGTGGTATCCTGGTCCAGCGTACCCCGTCGTACCAGGAGCACTGGGAAACAGTCTCGGATCGGGATCCCTCATCTGATGAGATGTCTGCGTTGAATTTTGCCTGGAAGGTTGTCAAACATACCCGGAGCAATGCCATTATCTTTGCAGGTCAGGGAAAAACTATTGGAATTGGTGCCGGGCAGATGAGCAGGGTCGATGCTGCAAAGATTGCTATTGATAAGGCCCTGTCCCCGCTTGCCAACTCCGCTGTTGCATCAGATGCATTTCTTCCCTTCCCTGATACCCTCGAAGTCGCCGTAAAGGCAGGGGCGACAGCGCTCGTGCAGCCCGGTGGATCAATCCGGGATAACGAGGTTATTGATGCGGCGAATCAACATAATATCGCAATGATATTCACCGGAATCCGGTACTTCAGGCATTGAACCGGTAGATTCCGTCCCCTTTTTTGAGATATCTTTATATATCGACGCTCTCTAGGTTTCAATTAAATAAGGTGACTTGAATGGAACTAGGAAAAACTATTGGAGATTCTTTTGAGTATGCAAAAGAAGGTCTCGTTGGAAAATGGGCCAAGTGGGTACTTCTGATTATCAGCTGCATTATTTTCCCACTCATCATGGGGTATGTAATGCGGGTTTACCGCGGGGTGAAACCTTCACCTGAGCTCAATGAATGGGGTGGCATGTTTATTGACGGGATCAAGCTCTTCATTGTTGCTATAATCTATGCAATTCCGATTCTTATCGTTGAATTTGCGGTAATCGGAAGTGCTGGGATGGCATTGTTAGCGACATTGTCGAACCCGATGGCTGATCCCAATGCGGTAATGGGACTCATTGGGGCCGTCCTGTTTGGAGTGATCATCCTGATTCTTGTTGCTATCATCATTGAACTGATCGCAATTATTGGAATGATCCGCTTTGCACGCACTAACAGTTTCGGACAGGCATTCAATTTCGGGGAAATATTTGCTACCATTGGCAGGATTGGTATAGTCCACTATATCCTTGCCCTGATAGTCCTTGGAATAATTGTCGGAATTATTGAAGTAATCTGCTGGGTAATTCCGTACATCGGTTTCGTGATTTTATTCATTATTCTTC
>JBAXTR010000292.1:0-2935 GCA_037130095.1 Methanomicrobiales archaeon | reverse complement strand
TGTTACATCCGGAACCTTCTATAATGTAGCCCCCGGTTGGCATAATGTCCGGGTCTCGATGCCTGGGTACCAGTCCTATTCGAACAACAATGTCCAAGTGACTACTGGCGGGACCACCACGGTCTATGCACCCCTGGCCCCTGTTGTTCAGAGTGGTAGTCTTTCGATAAGTTCGACTCCGAAAGGAGCAGGACTCTACATTGATAACGTTTACCAGGGTGAAACAAACCAGATTGTCGGTGGTCTTGCAGCAGGTTCACATACGGTTGTTCTCAAATTGGCAGGGTACCAGACGTTTACTAATTATTACAATGTCAACGCCGGTCAGACAACCTATGCAAGTGTTACCATGGTCCCGGTACAGAACCCGACTACCGGCGATCTGCAGGTAATCTCATCCCCGTCAGGTGCAGCGGTCTATCTCAATGGCAACTACCAGGGTGTAACGACCACGGTCGGTGGTCCGCTTGATATCACCGATCTTACTGCTGCGACCTATACCGTTGTCCTCAAGAAGAGCGGTTACCTGGACTATACCACCACGGTAAAAATTGTCGCAGGGCAGACTGCGCAGGTTTCCGCGAATCTCCAGGCCTCGTCAGCTCCCATTTCCGGAACCTTTAGTGCGGAAATCCAGTCCACCCCGGAAGGTGCGGATGTCTATGTCAATAACGTCTACAAGGGTGTAACCCCTCTGAACTTCCAGAACGTTCCAGTAGATAACTCCCAGACGTACACCGTGACGATTAAAATGGACGGGTATACACCATACACTACTTCAGGAAAAGCAACCGCGGGACAATCGATCCAGATTAATGCTGCACTTTCGCCTGTAGCGACACCGGCACCGACACAACCTCTAAGCCCCCTGAGTGTAGTATCCGCCCTTGGGATTTGTGGTATAGCGGCTTTCCTTTTCATGCGGAAAACACATTAAAATTCTTTTTTAAAAAAAAATCAACTAACAGCGAATCCTGAATCTTTGAAAGGGGTTGAAGTTTCTTCAATTAAAGTTCCATAAAAAATTTTGTAGAAATCTACGGAATATCCATTCTAATCAATTATTATTCCGGAATTTTATTTACGGTCGCAGAATTCCACTCTGCCACAAAATCCCCAGTTTGGTTTTAGAGCCTAATTTCTGGAGTTTCCAGGATTTATAAAGATCCACAAAGGACGGTAAGGAGTATCAATAGAGCGGGTGACAAGGAGGGACTAAACCCTCCCCCCAGTTTAAGCCTTTATATAACTTTTGGATTATTCAAAGGATTTCCGCAGACCTTGGCATTATCCTCTTCGATCAAAGAAAATGGATGTCCTGGTGATCCGATGATCCATTATACCACAAAAAAAGTGTATTGTTGCTTATTCAAACGTTATGCAACAACAAACTGTATCGAATAACTATCCTCAGACCCGGGTTCCCACGAACGCTTGTAATCTGCACTAAAATGCTGGATCCCGGTACCGGTGATTTTAAGTGTCCAAGTATGGATGCCCCCGGCTCCCAAACGGCCCGATGTTGATGCCACATAGGTATCATCAGTGATCTGGATGCCTGAACTTACCGTGGGCTGCCACCGATACCCTGTTGTCGGGTTCTCATTAAGTTGGACTTTAATAACCTGACCTCTGGTGAGGGCAATACTCTTACCATTGTCACTTTCGGTAAATGTACGTGTAGTACCGGTTCTGGTTATCGTATAGGATGGAAAACGGGTGGATGAGACTGTGGTTTTAAACGGGAAAAAGGTGTCAGCTGACCTTACAAACCTGCCCTGTCCCGTGTAGTTCTGTGCTGCGTTGGGAAAATAACCTGCGTGTGATATGGCTGCACCTTCACTACCCTGAATACTTGGTGTGACAGGGGAAAATGCTACAACCGGGGATATGACAACCATGGAGAGCAGGATGCCAATAAAACTTATGTACACTAATTTTTTCATTTGTGGATACACTCCTGTACCAAATCGTAGGATCCTTTCTAATTTTAATCTATGTCTTCTGCCATGTTCTGTATAGTATGGTTGAATGAAAGAACTCACCTGGTCCTCAATATATTCAATGGTCTGCACCCAGTATCTTCGGGTTACGGGAGTGCTACCTTAAAAGCCTGCCCCTCCATGTAAATGATCTCAGGAAATAATCAAAGTCATCCGTAAAATATGCTTTATCCGGTTCCCGGATAGTAAAAAAGCGGTTCGGAAAGAAAATGAGTGTGGTATAATCACCGGTAACGTGCAATTAGCGAACTATTTTTGACAACGCTTCTTCTGCTGCAATTTTTACATACCCGTTATCTGTACTGCAGGTCTGTTCTAACGGAGAACAGGCCCGAGAGTCCCCGATTTTTCCAAGTGCCTCTGCGGTTGCAAACCGTACGTCCTGGTCATGATCCCCCAGAAGTCCGATAAGTGGTCCGACGCTTGCAAGGTCACCGATGTTCCCCAATGCATCGGCGGCTGCATACCGTACCCATTTATCAGAGTCTTTCAATGCTGTTACTAGGTACTCTACTGCTGGTTTTCCTGCTTTTTCAAGGGCGACTACTGACTGCCACCTGTCAGGACTTGCCTGATTGTTTAGTTTCTCAATTTCTGCTTTCATATGTTGCATTTGATTTTCCCCCTTATGCCCTCCTGTGAGGACAAATCAATGATAAATCAGTGGGATAATGAAGGTTTGCCATTACCGGGTGCCGTGCAACACGGTATGATAAAATTTTCATTAAATGTGCCATATTATATCTGAAATTAATTTTTAACTGTGAATTCGCTGTAAAAATCAAATTATAAGATGAGTTTTCTGATGTAAAAAAATCGATATTCTGGAGTTTTCGTAACCGGGTGTAAGCGTGACGTGGTACAAAATTTCTTATCGAATTTTTAATCTATTATTACCAAACACATGTAATTATTAATATAAATTACTATCT
>JBAXTR010000291.1:0-2939 GCA_037130095.1 Methanomicrobiales archaeon | reverse complement strand
TAACTGCATAATCCTGATCGCCAAACAGTACTGTATTCAGCATATCAACATTATGGTTATTTATATCAACGTTCTTCCTTTCGATTTCATTCATTTCCACAGTAACTTCAATCTTTTTTAATCTCCCATCCTTAGAAACCGGTGATAAAAATTTATTTTCACATTCCCGAAATCCCGAAGCACTTATAAGATACTGCAATGTATCAGGATGAACCGGTCTCTTGTGGGTCATATCGATGTAGAAATTAACAAACGATACAAATGACAAGGGATTCACGGTTTCTACAACAATATGATATCCAAATTTCATCTTCTGATAGCAGAGAGCAAGCAACCGGATAAGATATTCCGGTTCAAGGTGCTCCACAACCTGATCGATAAAGATCCCGTCAAGACTTTTATCTTCAAGGGTCTCAAGATATGCGATTGCATCCGACTGATCTACCTCTAACTGGCGTGAACGGCAATATGTCACCATATCAGGATCACTATCTATTCCGACACCACCAATATCATGATCTTTGAGAATCTCAAGGAATTCACCCCTGCCGCAGCCGATATCAAGTACACGGGAACATTTTTCAAAGTACGGAAGAAATTCCCGCTGCCGTTGTTTAATATCTATCCGTGAACCCCTGAATCGCTCTTCAAAAAGGAAATAGTTTGTATTTTCTTTTGAATTGAATACCTGATGAGAACTTTTCTGAGCCAGTTCTTTTTGGGTTCGTTCTTCAAGTACATGAGCAAGCCATGCCTTGGCATTGATATCTTGATCCAAAGAAGAAAACTTGGCACTGATATCTTGATCCAATTTCGTTTCCAGATCCTGTTGACGCTGGTCCAATTCAGCGAATTGGTGTGATACCAGGTTAATAATCCTGACGGCACTGGCATTAAAACACGTCTGTTGGGAGACCATTGGATCAACATACCGGCGAACTTCTCCATGAACCAGTTGACGTCCTTTTATGAGGAATTTGCTGATGTAAGGACGGTATGAGCTGATATAGTAACTGTTATTGTGTATATCCCAATTGTCGTTGATGTATGAAAGATCACGTTGTATTGTGTCATCAGATTCGCTCGCAAGGCAATTCTTTGAATTGGATGCAATTAAAGAATCCGGATCCGGGGGCAGTTCACCTGCTGCCTGTCGTTTCCGGATATTCTCCCTGATTTTTTTCATTATCTCTTCGACGTTTATTTCGTCATCGTGTATTTCTATGGTATTGTCATCCATTTAATACACCTAAAGACTCTCCATTAGTAATAGTCTCAACAACGATTTTAGGATATAAGTTTGTGACGCCTTCATAAATCGGTTGTTTTTCGTTGCGTACAACTTTCAATATGGCGATGTCATTGAGACGAAGTAAATATTCATCAAATGAATTTGTTGCTTTTCCTTTATTATCAATGGCAAGCGTAATTAAATAGTCATCAGGCTGTAATGGAATATTTAATCGATAGTACACCTGATACATTTCTCCCGGTAGCAAGGGGTTGCTTTTTTGTTGTAAAAGATGGGTATTTGTTCCGAAAATTGACATCCCATACCTGTTCCGGATTAATATGCCGAAGGTTGGATCTTCGATATGGCGTAAAGTACGAAATGAAAAGGATATGATAACCTCATCATCGCTATGAACATGCGTGATGGAATTTTTCGCTGAATCAAGGATCCTGATTGAATCAAATTCAATTTCACTTGTTGATATATCTGAATGATTATTTAGAGAATCTTTTCTGTCAATTAGATTTACCGGTTTTTCCCCGGTATGCGATTGTATGCATATCCGGGATATGTACAAATCAACAATACTTCGTGGAATCCCACACGATATCATCTTCCCATGATCCAATAACATTGCATAATCACATAATGCAATCACAGCATTAGTGTCATGTGAAACAAACACTATAGATCCCCCGTTCTTCCGAAACTCCTGGATCTTCCGCATGCATTTCTGCTGGAAATAAGCATCCCCGACAGCCAGTGCCTCATCAACAAGGAAACATTTCGGGTCCGCATGAATAGCAATAGAGAATGCAAGCCGCATCGTCATACCGGATGAATAGGTTTTGATGGGCTCATGGATAAACTCCCCCAGTTCGGAAAAGTCAATTATTATCTGTTTCTTCCGGTCGATTTCGTCCCTGGTCATGCCGAGAAGTGTCCCGTTCATATAAATATTTTCAAGACCTGTCATCTCTGCGTTAAAACCAGTCCCAAGCTCAAGCAATCCCGTAACTTTACCATCAACCTGTATTGTACCAGTATCTGGAAGAACAATCCCTGACAGAATTTTTAACAGTGTGGACTTACCGGCACCGTTCTGCCCAATAATCCCCAGCGTCTGGCCGGCGACAATCTCAAAGGAGATGTTATTGAGCGCGACAAAATCTTTGTGGTATTGTTTACGGAAGATGATCTCTTTGAGCCGATCGGCAGGTGAACGGTAAAGTTTGAATTTCTTTGAGATCCCTTCGACTTTTATCATTTGTCCGTGTATTGTGGTTGAATCGCAGGTGAATTAAAAATATCGGAGAGCCACGGAAAGATAAAAGGAAAAAAATATTCCAAGAACGACCCAGGCTTCGCCAAAGAATTCTACTGATACCGGGATTCGTTCATGGATTACTGATCACATGAGAGTTACATTCTGTATAGCAATACTTAAACATCGGGGATCTATGTTGTTTAATGATGCCGTATCCGCGGGACGTTCACATCCATCGGAATTGACTATGTTGAGGGAATTCATCCCTTGGTTTATCCGGATGGGGACCGATACATTAACAAAATTGGAGGGTATCTGGTAGGATCCAATTCCCTGGTTATTTACCAGTATTGAAATATTTCTTTCTTTTTCAAAACTAAACGCCGAAAAATTCAACAAAGTATCTCTGGCATCATCTGAATATACCAGGATACTGGC
>JBAXTR010000290.1:0-2939 GCA_037130095.1 Methanomicrobiales archaeon | reverse complement strand
CAAAAGGTGACATGGTCTATGCGTGGACCACGAATGCCGACCTCGCAAAGAAGGCTGAATGTGGGGGGGCTGTCTCTGCACTCCTCAAGTATGCCCTCGAAAGCAAGACCGTCGATGCAGTTCTCGCTGTTCAGAAGGGTGTCGATGTCTACGATGCGGTCCCGGTAATTATCACTGACCCAAAAGATATCGACAATACTGCCGGATCACTTCACTGTGGAACGCTCCTGATGGCAAAGCTCATCAAGAAATACCTGAACGGGGCATGGGGCAAGAAGCTCGCCGTTACTGTGAAAGGTTGCGATGCGATGGGGATGTACGAGCTAGCAAAACGCCAGCAGATCAACCTTGACAATATTATCATGATCGGCGTGAACTGCGGTGGGACGGTAAGCCCTGTCCTTGCACGGAAGATGATCCGGGAGAAGTTTGACGTCGACCCCGAGCTGGTTCACAAGGAAGAGATTGACAAGGGCCAGTTCATCATTGAGTATGAAGGCGGGCACAAGGGTATTTCCATCGATGAGCTCGAGGAAGCAGGGTTTGGCCGCCGTTCCAACTGCCGCCGCTGCAAGATGAAAATCCCCCGCCAGGCAGACCTCGCCTGTGGTAACTGGGGTATCATCGGTGACAAGGCCGGAAAAGCCACGTTCGTGGAAGTATGCAGCGAAAAGGGAGCCAAACTCCTGAGTGCTGCGGAAAAAGCTGGTGCAATAGCGACCGAAAAGGCTAACCCGAAGGGCCTCGAAATCAGGGGAAAAGTTGAAGGAGCCATGTTTAAGCTCGGGGACAAATGGCGGAAACATGACTTCACCGCACTTGGTGAGGGTAAGGAACGTCTCACGAAGATCGTAAAGGAGACCTCACGTTGTATCAAGTGTTATGCCTGTATCGAAAACTGCCCGATTTGTTACTGCGTGGAATGCAGTACAAAGAAGCCTTATCTTGTTGCACCCGGGGAACTCCCGGTCAATTTCATGTTCCACATGATCAGGTTTGCACACATTTCAGATTCCTGTGTTAATTGCGGGCAGTGCGAAGAGAACTGCCCCATGGAGATCCCAAATGCCCTCTTCATGCACTCCCAGCAGGTTGAAATGGAGAAGATGTTTAACCATGTCCCAGGGGTCAGCATGGAATTACCAGTCCTTGGGTTTGCAGAAGAGCCGACAGAACGTGAAAGGCTGTCAAATACCGGGTCAGATCAGATCTTTGATAACGTGTTCAACCCCGGGAAAAACTAATTTTTTGTGTTATCTTAAGGAAGGAATTCGTTCTATTCTTGAAAACCAGCATTAGAAAATAAGGGTGTTGGGCAAATTCCACACTCCACCTCTCAAAACGAACTTCCCATATTACATATCGTCTTTCCGGCGTTTCCAGACGTGGAGCACCCAGAGGAACGAAACAACTGTTGCCACGACCGTCGAGAGAGCAAGAAGCGGTACATACCACCACTGTTCCCCCATGGTACCTCCCATAACCCCGCTGCCGGCGATCGTAGCGATCGTGTTCGGAACGAGGAACGCCGTGCCGAGGACTGTCAGGTAGGCTGTAACCAGGGCAAACCGGTTGTTCAGGTTCTGCAACTGGTTATTGTAGATACTCTGCATTACTTCAAGGCCAGATGCCAGGACCGTTGACATCTGTTCGGAAAGTTCGATATGCCGGTCGATATTATTCGATAATATTCCGATCCTTCCCAGGAGGTGTTCATCGTCGGTAATGAGATCCGAATCACCATAACGGAGCGATTCTGTTACGTCCTTCGTCGCCCATAAAACATTCAGATAATTGATCAGGATATGCTTCATATTGTAAATATCACGGGCTATCTGCTGCCTGCCCATCTTTTCCTCGATTAATGCCTTGCTGATGCTATCCCCGTGGGCCTCGATCCCCCGGAGAAATTCGAAATTCCGGTCATTATTTTCATCAATAATCCGTTCAAGGACAAGCGTGATACTATCCGGGGTATTATCCGCATTCAGTTTCTTAAGGAACGGCTGGGCATACCGGGAGAACCGTAGGAGCCTGTTGATGTCTTCGTTGTGCACCGTGACGATGATATTCCCTTTGATCAGGATAATAATCGGACGGACCATAATGTCTTCATCCGTCATGGCGACTGCAGGGAGCATGATCCCGAGTTCATCATCATAGTCCTCGTATGATGAATAAAAACCTGAAAAAATCTTCGGGTAATCAATTTTCTGGAATCCCATCGATGGGCCGATAATCTCGATTTCCTTTTCCAGCTCCTTTGTGGTGAAGTCAATCCATGCAACTGACGCATCCCTAACCGCCATTAAGTATTGCTTCGGGGACTGGTTGACAAATTTGTCGGTCACCCCACCCCGGTTAAGCGTTACACAAAAACTGGATCCATTTTTTACTGAGTTATCCAAGGTCAGTTCCGGCATTGTCATAATAGTTTCAGGGATTTCCATGGGTCACTTCACCTCCTTTCCTGGAAAAATTCTATCTTGTTAAAAGTTGCTTTTAAGCCATATATACCTAGCATCATTACCTCTGTCAGGTCTGAAGCCCCCGGATGTGAGCCTTTCGGGAACGTAAAACCAAATCCCTGGCATTATATCAAAAGCCTGTGCGAATGACAGGTAAATGAAAAAAGAGATTAATTAATCAGCCCTTTTGTACGGGCGGCATCAGGGAATAGGGGACATTTCCACGTCCTAATGGTGGGTTGATTGGTGTCAGTCCGTTATCCTTGAGGATTGCCTGGCCACCATCGCCGAGGAGTAACTGGATCCACTGGATAGCACCCTCCGGGTTCACTGCAACGGACAGGCCGGTAATACCATACTCAGTTTTTACGCCAGTCGTCGTATTAGTCGCACTTGCAAATTTAACATAATATTCCGTATATTTCGGGTACAACTGCGTTTCAATAAGAGTCGGATCAGCGATTGCTATGG
>JBAXTR010000029.1:0-13512 GCA_037130095.1 Methanomicrobiales archaeon | reverse complement strand
TAGGCCAAGCTTGGCTACCCTCGCGCCTAGTACTATAGGATTGAGGATAGTAAAATGCTTTGACTCATCAACAATTCCTCATGTATAATGTATTGTTGTATCTTCTGCCTGGAATAGATTCCATGACCTGGAAATTTCCGAGATATAGTGCCAACATTGATATGCATATTTTTATTTTGTAAATTCGAAAATCTAAATTCTGTTTTTTAAAATAATAAAAATTTAAAAGAATACTGTGCCAGGTTTGGTTACAATATCTTAAGTCCGGCACCGTTGGCCTGGCTTGGCTACCCTCGCGCTTATTCATATAGGTTATTCCGGTAGTAAAATGCTTTGAGATTTTATGAATTTTATGTCTGGTTCATAGATCTGATCCCTGCAGAAAAACCGGATGCACTATTAAATGTGCGTGAATTTGGAAATTCGTGACTTTGTTGAAACCCTGCATATTTTAAAAAAGAAAGAATACGTTGACAGGAGGGGGTTTCACCCCCTCCCTGCCCTACCCCATATAAGATATCCAGTGGCAGGGTTCAATTGGGGAATTCAAGAATATTTCAGAGATTTTGATAGTATTCACTATCCCAACCGGGGTAGCCACAGCAGCGGGGCGGAGCCCCGGGAGCGTGAACAAAAAGTGGAATAATCTAATCTACGACATAAATTTGAGAGGGTTTCCCATGAAAAAATTAGAACGAACCCCAATTTAAAGAGATTTGGATTAGGTATTTTCGTGGTTCGGGTGTGAACTCCCGTTCATGTGTGTTTCAACAGAGCCAAATTCGCTATATTAATAGAAAATGCTGCGTGTTTTAGTGCATTGGAAAAAGACTGAAAAAATCTCCATCGACGAATGTACAGTATTGTTAACATCATCTGTGATAATAACCCGGAAGATAATCTGTACTGTATGCCTCCAATGATGTATAATGGACAACCCGGGATGATGGCACATGGGTCCCCTGTGATGGGACTATTTATGATGCTTGTTCTGTGGTTAGTACAACTGGTTATTGCCTACTTTATCTACAAAGATGCAAGAGACCAGAAGATGAGTGCCCCGCTGTGGTTTATCCTTGTCATCATCCCGTTCTTTGGGTATTGTATCGCGGTCCTCTATGTTATCATCCGTGAAGTAAGGAAACCACTTGAACCGGAAAAGACCCCGGTTGATATCCTGAAAGAACGCTATGCCCGTGGTGAGATCACCGGGGAAGAGTTCGAGACGGCACGCGATATCCTTGTGAAATAATTGGATTTACCTATTAACGGATAAGGAGGTATGGAAATACCTTCTCAAGTGGATGCCTGACGAAAGTCCAATAAGATGACAATCATCTATCGGGGGATAAAATAACCTATCCCTCTATTTTGAAACGGATTGGTTTGCAGGGTTTTATGCATGCTCTTCATTCTCATCGAGTAATTTCTGGACGAGGGCAGAATCCAGGTACGCCCTTACCTCGACGATCGTTCCCTGGTCAAATCTGCAGATCCAGCAATACCGGTTCATGAAAGGAATACCATTCAGGGCTGTGGAGAGAGCTTCCAGTTCAACGACTGCCATATCGTGGGCAGTAATGATATTCGTCACCCTGAGACGGACTCCATCTTTCAGGACTTTATTTAGTCGCCGGAAGGTTTTCTGAATAAACGTGTCCTTGTCATGATAGGTGCCGGCAAGCGGATGAGTACCCATGACCGTCCATTGAACATTCGTCGCTACATGCTGGAAAAAATCTTCTGAATTCCCACGTTCCAGGCTCTCAAAGAGTAACCGGACCTGTTCTTCAGTAACCGCGTTCATAATAATTTCCTTATATAATTTAGGATGGGATATTCTCCATCAGGGTAATCCTGCATCGGACCGGGAGATAAACATGACAGAAATGCCCCCGGGTCTCACGAATGCCCCCGTTTCAACCATTTCAAGTACGATAAGCCCAGAATAAAAGTCCTTTTCCAGGATAACTATTATTCTCCCTTCCCTGACCTGGTACCGGATATCAGCAACCGGGGTCCCCTGCCACCGCAATAGCTCTCTGGTCCCTTCTTTAACGATGGTTGTTTCAGCAGGATAGCCGGTCTCTTCGATAGACAGGGTTGTTTCTTCACCATCAATGGTAACCCTGAACCGGCGGTCAGAAGGGTGGTAATCTATTTCCAGACCCCCGAATTTCAGTTTTTCAACCGGGTCAGACCTGGTTCCATCCCGTGCATACAGCACTGGTTCCGAGGAGTCCTGGCTGGCAATGACAAGTTGACGAATGATCTGGTCATATTTACCATCACCTTCGATTAAAATAAGCCCGAATTCCCCGCATATCATTTCGAAGTCTTCTGTTGCGACCGGGTTTCGTTCACCAAGCCAGAACCCACGGACCACAGGCAGGCTTCCTTCCAGTCCTTTACTGGTGCCTTCCTGCATGAACTGCACGATAAATACAGATTTGGAATGGTCCGTTTCTTCAGGGGCAAGGCTGGTCCGCACAAGGATGTCCCCCCAGCAGAGTGTTGTCTCTTTCCCGATAGTCCCGGTAATATGGTGGTAACCGGCAAGTACCGCCCTGGTCCTGGCCTCATAGGTAAGGTCCCGTGGTTGTGTGGCATTTAGGAATGCAGAGGTAATGTACCTCCGGGTCTCATGCAGGTACTCCTGCATATCATGAGATATTGCCTGGTCAAGCCATTCTTCACAGGTGTCCAGTTTCGTAAATGGCAAAAACGTCTGCTGGAGGACCGCATCCTTAATGAACACCTCTCCCCGGTTTCCGTATAGAGGAATACCCGCCACTCCTCCAGGACTTATTCCCCGGTGAATAGTACCTGTCCCTCTGGTTTCAACAACTATAGAAACCCCGATCCGGGAATCGGGTTGAATGGTGTAGAGGATGTCACCTGCTCCCATACCCGTATATTTTTTCAGAGGCTGGGAGTACCGGAATATCCTCTGCAGCCTTGGAAACAGACCCGCAAAGAGCGGGCCCTGAACCTCTTCATTGTATTCCCGGGCAGAAAAAACTGCAATTGTTATCCCGTGGTCATTGCAGTGTTTTTCCTGGGTCTCCCGGTTCACCCGCTTCGCAAGTTCGTCCGTCAGAACGAGATAAACCGTTTTCATGGACTCGCTATGGTTTAACTGGAGGAAAGGATCATCAGGTGATGGTACCCTGGATATGCCATGTCCACCGGATGTAAAGAAAAATTCCCCTGTTCCCGGGATTTCTCCGGTATTCCAGCCAACCATGCCCGTCATTCCACCAGCAGGGTCCCTGACCTCGACCGACCAGCCGGAGTCCTGCCTGGCTACCAGGCGAATTACTTCTCCCCCCTGCCTGTATTCCCGCACAATACATCCATCGGTATATTCCGGCAGAGACCAGGGTGGTGATGGGAACCTGCAGACCTGCCGGCGGTAATCCGGGTCAGACCATCCCATCATAACGCTCTCGCTGACGAGACTACTGAGCATGGGGGAGCAGGTTGCCGGTGTTCCTGGCTCATTACAAACCGTGGTTCCGGGTACTGCAGGCCCTTTCCCTTCTACGGGAGGCAGTTCCGCGGGACATTCATAGATTGCCAGGCCATGTTCCACGTCTGAAAAGGCAAGAATATAATTCCCGGCAAGACGGTGGAAAGATTTTGGCAGGCCCTCTGCCCGGCCTGTTATCAGGGCCATTGTTGCTGTCCGGACATTCTGTGCCTCCACAGAGATTTTAGGAATGCCCTCCGTGACCATTGAATCGGCCCACAGGACTACATATTTTTCGCGGTTGTCCATCCTGACGATTGATCCACCGGTAAATCCTTCCAGGATCTCTCTCTCTGCACCGGCTGCATCATCATCGTCGAGATGTATCGATGCAGTTTTAAGGTGATACACCCAGTCACGCTCCGGTTCCCGGGCGAGCATTTCACGGAGGACCTCTTTTGCAGTGGTTGGTTTTCCGATGGCCCGGTATGTTTCTGCCAGGGTCATTGCTTTCTCTTCGTTTGCTTTATCGTTCTCCCATGAAGACCGGTATTGCTCCAGCGCCCACGCTGCAGGGAGTACGTTCCGGTCGAAACCTGCTGCCTGCAGGGAACCCTGGATCGCATGCAGTTCCCTGCCGTCACGCGGACCGTAACAGGTGCAGATGAGGTCGATAAGGTTGCAGGCCTGGTCAGGGTACTGGAGACCGCGTTCGATTGCTGCTTCCTCGTTTCGCATTGTAACCGGTTCAAAGAGAATACCGCTGCTATACAACGGGTGAAGGGCGTAATACCCCGTTACCACGTCCCTGATAAAGTCTTCATCAGCCCCGGGGTATTTTTTCTTCAGCACATCGACGGCCTGGTCTGCCGGAAGGTGGAGGATGGTATGGATCGAGAACCTGTCCATGAACTCGAATGAAAAGTCATTCACTTCGTAAGGAGGCCGGTTCGGGTTGATATTCACGCAAATCGTTGCCCGCACCGGGGCCTCGTTTCCACCCGGCAGGCGGATAAGCCTGTCCTGCAGCAGGTCATTAAATGAAACAAGGACTCCCGGGTGCGCCTTGTTCGCCTCGTCGAGGACAATTATCCACCCGTGCTCCGGGTCGGTCAGGGCACGGAGCCCGAGGGTCGCGGTATCGCCGGTCTTTCCCTCTTCCTCTTCACCGAAACTTCGATAGGTGAGGAGGTCTGAGACCCGGGTCTCGCCGCTCATCCCTACAACAAGGAGGTTATACTTGAGCAGGTGGGCCAGGTAACTTTCGAGCTTGTTTTTTCCGACGCCGGCCTCTCCGATCAGGAGGATATTCTCCTGGAGGATGATGTCTTTTAAGACCCATTCCAGGTCTGCCAGGTTCTGCTGTACCTCCTCGATCACCGTATCCGGCACATACGGACCGCCTGGTCCCAGTGGGTGGGAGGCGGTCCCTATCCTCAGATGTTGGCCGATTTTCCCTTCGTCGTGAATGATCCCCGATCGCTCCCTCACAGGGTGATCACTGTCGGTAATATCATGGAGATCGAGCAGGTCTGTAATCAGTTTCCTTGCAATAGGGGGGTGAATCCGGTCATCGAGCCAGTAGGCTTTTCGCCAGAACAGCGAGCGGAGCTCGAGTACGTCCCCCGGGAAATACTGGAGGTGCCGGATGACGCGGATGAGTGCACGGGTAGTTACAGGAAACGGGACGACACCATGCTCTTCGGCATAATCCCTCCTGATATCATTGGCAAGTGCAATAAGCCTGTCAATCACACCGTCGCTGACACCGGGACCATAGCTTTTCAGTACTTCGAATTCCTGGTCAGGAGGAAGGTAACCCAGGTGTACCTTATTGGTGAAACGGTTCACAAACTCCCCGCTCATCACCTTTCCTTCGTAAATACCCCTCCCTTCACTCTTTACAGGATTCACGGTCGCGATGAACCTGCTGTCAGGGTGGCCCCTGATTACCTGCTGGTGAAGGCTTTTTGACTTGTTCTCGAGGGGCTCGTTGAACTCCGCCTGGACGTCCTCCCCGGTACGGTTAATCTCTGACAGGACATTCCAGTCCCCCGCCACCATACCGTCCATCACGTCGCTCATCGTCCACCCGGTCTTATCCTCGCCGCTCTCCCCGTAATGCCTCCGTTCCGTTATGTCTGACCGCCGGAGGTTTTCATGGAACGTGAGGATCCTTGTCTGGAATGACAATGCCCGGGAAGAAGCATGTTCTGCATGTGGGTCCCCATGACCTTCACCTGAACTTTTCAGGAGTGCCTGCCGGTAGATCTCACCGAGGTAACGGATTAGGGCCGTCTTTCCAGAACCGGACTCCCCGCTCACCAGGAGATTATTTCTCCCCGGCATTCTGAGCGAGTCCCACATCTGCTGCAGTTGTATAACATTTTCCGGAACAAGGAGAAGACGCGGCTCTTCCAGTGCAGGAATTTCTATATCCCCTATGTTGAAAAGGGTAGCAACCGGCACCCTCCTTCCGGTACGCCAGGCTGCGACCTTAAGTGGGCCCATACTGCTTAGTCCGTGCATAGTGCCTCTCCTGCCTCCGTGTCCTGCCCGGTCCCGGGCCCAGCCCTATCGTCTTTCCACCCGGCCATTGCAGGTCTCCCGAGTTCGCGCCTGAGGACTTCGCCCATCGACCTGGGGAGATCTGCGATATCCGGTACCCACGTCCCGTACGGCCTGTATGTCTCCTCGATCTTCTCCATGTCAGGGCCTATACCCCACCCGAAAATCCTTGTATCCTTGTTGGTCGCAAGTATCGTTCTCATCTGTTCCCTGCCCCCGACACCTGACTGTCCGTCAGATATCACGAAAATCATCCTGTTTGCCCCGGTTGCCATGTGAAGCCGGTTCATACGGTCAAGGGCACTGCTGACCGCCCCGACATCGTTTGTCCCGCCGGTTGCCTGGATGACCTGGCGGATGAGATAGCACCCCTGGTGGATATTCCAGTCGTCCTGGTAACGTTTCAGCGGTATATATTCTGTGTCTGAAAATGCCGCGATTTCAAACCTGATACCCGGTACCCGGTTTATCGCTTCCCCGAACAGGATTGCCGTCTGGATCGTTGCCTGTAACTTTCTTGCTACGGTCTCGTCATGCATGCTGCTGCTTGCATCGATGAGGAGGGAGATACACCACCGCGCTTTGTCCGGTTCCCGCCCCCTGTCCCGGAATATCCTCATCGTTGTCCGCACGGCAGCAAGGTTTTCCTCGTCGATATCGTCACCGGTGATGAGTTCGTTCAGGTCGCGGGTCGCCCTGGTCTTCTGGAGTGCCTGCTGGATATTCTTCCGTGCGACGACGATAAGGCCGGCAACCGGCTGGTAAAATCGCTGGTATGTCGAATAATCGTCCTGGCCCACTGTATAGGACTCGAATAGTGCAACCCTCCGGATACGTTCAGCCTTTTCATCGATTGTTTCCCACTCACTCCTGGTCCGCTGCCGCAGGGAACTCAGGTAGATCTCTGCTTCGCGTGTAAGTGCCTGCGTGTTCTGTTCAAACCGTTGTTCTGCCCCATCACGCGAACGGCCTGATGATGAGCTGTCCGGCCCGGCTTGCGAACCATCATCGAAACTGGCGTCAAAATAAGAGAGGCTCTCCCAGATGCCTGGAGAATACCCGCAATCGGCCGCGAACGAAGGTTCAAGTTTGCCCCTGCGGGTAGAATTGACCTGGCCATCGGAGTCCGGGTCATCGTCTGCCTCAGGCATACGGACCATCGGCCTTACACCTCCATGCATATCAGGGGGTGGGCCCCCGGATATCCGCTGGAATTCAGCACCGGCCTGCTGCAAATCCGTGAAGGCGTTCCTGGTCATTCCGGTAAGGTGCTGTATTCTTTCCTGGCCAAAAGTGGATGACTCGATCTGGTGCTCAACCTTTCCCAACGCCTCCCGGTACTCCCTGGCCGCCTTTTTAATTTTTTCAGAAACCTTAAGCAGGGCATCATGCACCTTCTCATGTTCATGTACCCGATCAGGTGCCACCTTTGATTGAATTGCCCTGGTTATCCCGGCGGCTGGAACATCCCGGTTATGTTGTACCTGGTCCCTGAGCGTATCTGCCAGTTCATCTATCTTTTTCGCAAGGTCATTCAGGGATGAAACCGTTTCACGAAGGTTCGGACCCTTACTGTTTCCTTCCTCCGAAGTGGTACCCGATGATAATTTATCCAGGAGGTCCCTGCTTTTTGTGCACGCCTCCATCATCCTGCCAGCAGTCTCCGGCATTCCCTGCAGGTGATCGCCGGTCCAGGGATGTCCACTCGTACGACCAGGGAAAGGAGACGATATTGTAGCGGCCCCGGCTCCTGCAGCCTGCATGTTCCGGTGAACGGGGTGTACTTTCCGATCTGCCTGTTTTACACCAGTTCCCTGACTCCCACCGGGCGCTAACAGCCCGTCATCATCGAGGAGACTGGCCCCTTTCCCTTCGATTGACCTTCCGGTAAGATCGTTGGCAGGGCGGTGGGCACTTGGTACTGTTGTAGCCACGCGGGGTACACTACCCCGGGATATGATCCGGCTTCCCGTGGGTCCTGCATGGGACCGTGCATCCGGGATACTTCCCTGGGATCCCGTCCCGGGGGTATCATCGCAGAGCTGCAGGAATACCGGCCATATCTGCTCCTGGATGACCTTACGGCATATATCCCCGGGTAGTTGAGGGTCACCTATCTCCCTCCTGGCCATGGAAGTCACTTCAAGAGCATACTTCACCACGGTATCCCTGATATCCCTGGCTGTTTCTCCAGTCCTTCCCTCAAAGACTGCCCCTTCAAGGTACTGGTCCGGTAGCGACAGGCGGGCAATACGGGAACTGTTTACCATACGGTTGACCGGGTGGTATTCTTCCCTGAGCAACGACTCCATCCAGCGGACAACACCCGGGTGAATTCCGGTCCCGGTCCGGAATGCACGCGGGACACCTAAAACACTGACAAGGCGTATGTACCAGTCCCTTCTGTCAGGGGCCGCTAACAGTGCAGCAGGCCGGAGACCATACCAGTGCCGGTATAGCGTTTCCATCACAAGTGCTTTTAACGCCCCCGTGCTTCGGTATGCGGCTTCATCCTTGTCATAAAGGATAATGTACCGTTCATGCCAGAGGTCAACGAACGGCCTGTATCCGCCTGTTGAACGGGGCATCGGCAAAGCCCGCCATCGGTAGTCCCCGGTAACCGCCCGGACCAGCTGCTCGGATTCCAGAACATTCCTCTCCATATCCCTGATATGTGAGGGGTCCGGGTCCTCCCTGCCCGAAGGTCTGGCTGCAACCGAACGAATAAAATCCAGGATCCGGCTCACACCGGCGCTACAGGATATTCCTGCAGGGGTAGAGACATACCCGGCAAGGACATGCCCGCCCAGTTCACCAATCCGGCCATAATTCAGAAGGATATTCCTCTCTGGTTGTGCACTATTGAAAGGGTTGGAAAATTCCGCGGTTTTCTCCAGGACGAGCCCGAATAACGTCCTGATATCAGTGATTCTTTCATTTTCCTTCGCTAATCCCCTTCCGGCGTCAAAGAGGTCAAATACCATTTCCCTCTCATCTATTGAACCTCGCCCAAGGGCTTCTGTGCCACCTTCACTGAATAACCCCGTATCATACAGGGCCTGGAGTACGGGTCCCTGGATAAGCGGATCAGGGACGATACCCTTTCCGTGAATAAACCAGAATATTGCAACATTCAGTTTCCCGTGGAAAACAGCGGGGTCATCGTTTGCAGGTACGAGGATGCGGCTGGTGGGATCCCATGCAGGCCAGATAAGTTCACCCTGGACCCGTCCTGCATTCTGGAGTAGTACTATTGTAGGAAACCTCAGCATTCCGGTCACTTCAGCAGAGAGGATGTCAGCAAGGGATAATGGCTGTAATGAAGACCTGATCAGGTTCGCCATACCTTCCGGGTCATCAGGAAGTGTAGCCATTCCCCATTCCCTGCATGCAGTACAGATAATCTCTTCCTGAGTAGTGGTGAATTCCGCTCCAATCAGTGGAAGAAGGTCCTCTGGCTCAACGATCCCCTTAAGTACCGGGTGGCTGCTGATCAGGTCCTCAGGTAAAGACCGCAGGAGACCTTCACGGTTAATTCCTGATGCAGTTATTCGGTCACAGCATTCCCTGATCCGTTCGAGTGCTGTGCGGTAGGACTCAGGATTGGCCTGGCTCACGAAAATATCCGTGGTAATATCGTGGTCCGCACAGCTCTCAAGGAGCCTTTCCAGGAACCCGTAAATCCGGGAAATCTCATCCATCATAATGCCCCAGTCGGTCCAATGCGCACGTAATCTCTAATAATTCTTAGGGAGATGAAAATTGACCTCACGATTCGTCCCATTTTGCTGGTAAATAGTATTAGGTTACCCTTCTCTTCGTTGATATCTCTATAGGATTTGATAACACACGTGTCTGCAGAGGCTCAGTTGTACATCCCGCATAGTGACATTGGTTCATTTCATGAAACTGAAAAACATCTGGCGTTCTAATCGGTGAGCCAGGGTTTTTCTTGGAAAAAATATACGTGAAAATCTATGAATCATCAATCTATTTTATCCGTACTGACCTGGTGTATCAGGCATACCCGATTCCCTAAAAGTACATGGTTCCTTGTTTTTTGAGAAACGGTAATAATAGTACCAATTCCTTCATTTCTTCCTGTAACTGATATCCCGTCCGACAGACTGGTATTCAACAAGTGACCCGTTTCCAACAAAAATTGCCCTGTCACTCCATCGCTGCCACCTGATTTCGCCATGGGGCATCACAATCCGGTGCTCAATGAATGCCACCGGGTTATCCTGGCTGAGCGATTCGAAGTGTTTTTTCAGCGCGGCCCTGTCTTCCGGGTAGATTATTGGTGTAAACCGTGAACCCGTAATTTCCTCCCTGGTTTTTCCAAAATACCGGCAATAAGCGCCATTAACAAAAACATGAGTCCCGTCCGGCAAAAATCTGCAGATAAATTCAGTCTGGTCTTCGACAACGTTACGGTACCGCTCTTCGCTTGCCATGAGTGCATGTTCCATTTCTTTTCGAACGGTAATGTCCCTCCCGACAGACTGGTATTCAACGGGTGTCCCATCGTCATCAAAAATTGCCCTGTCACTCCACCGCTGCCACCTGATTTCACCATCAGGCATGATAATCCGGTGATCGATTAAACCTACCGGATTTTCGGGGGTGAGTGATTCAAAGTGTTTTTTAAGTGCGGTCCTGTCATCGGGGTGGATGACAGGCCTGAACCGTGAACCGGCAATCTCTTCCCTGGTTTTCCCAAAGTACCGGCAATATGCACCATTTACAAAAAAATGAGTGCCATCCGGCATAAACCTGCAGATGAACTCATTCTGGTCTTCGACAATGTTCCGGTACCGTTCTTCACTCGCTTTCAGCGTTTCTTCAGCCTGCCTGCGGTACGTAAGGTCCCGGATGACATGAATCATCGAGAATGGTTTTCCATTGCTGTCACAGATTATTGAGGAACTGATTTCGATGGGTAAGTTATGATTATCAACCGAATGCGCGATTATTTCCTCGCGTAACCAGCCGTTTTTTATTAATTTTTCGAAGAAGTTTCTGGTACTGCAGGTATCATCCGTGGAGTAGAGATCATCAAGAAACGACGACTTGATATCCTCTTCCCGGGTAAAACCAAAGAGTTCCTGGGCATTCATGTTTGCCCGTAGAATTTTTCCTGCCAGATCGGTAAGTAGAATGGCATCTGGTGATGTTTCAACGAGTTTCCCAAACATGGCCTCACTATCAGCCAGGGCTTTTTCCGCCATTTTGCGGCTGCTGTTATCAAGGAATGTAATTAACAGGTTATCACTGGTCTGGAGCTGGACTGGTGTGACATTCAGTATGACCGGTATTATCGTACCATTTCTTCCAACAAGTTCCCCCTCAGAATGCAGGACTCCTTCATCAGGCAGGGACAGGAACGTATCCGATTGATCGGAGATTGTAATGCATGTCTGGTAATCATGACCGATTATCTGATCAAGTGATTTTTGCATCATACGGAGTGCGTAATCATTTGCATGAAGGATTACCCGCGTACTCCGATCGACAATAAAAACCCCGGTATTAATCGATGCAAGAATTGAGCATAAACGTGCCTGGTTTTCTTTCTGTCGTTCAATGACACTGCTCTTCTCGAGTGCACCTGAAATCCGGGATCCAAGTTTTCCAAATAATTCCCTGGTCCGCTCTCCTGATATCCCTTTGTTTATTGTTTCGCGTTCAGCAGGTATGTTATTCCTCTTACCTGCTATAACAATAAACGGCTGCTGCATTTCTATGGGGGCCGCATCCCCGGTAAAATAGTCTTTTGGATCTTTTTCCTTCGAATACTCAGAAATGAGCAGGTCAAATGAGCCCAGTTTAACTTCTGGTAGTGCATCATCCAGAGTCGGGACTACATTGAAATGAATTTCACCAGAAGCCCCTGAAAACAGTATTTTCGCCTTTTCAAGGGTCTTGTAGTCTCCGATTATGAGGACTGAAATCATTCATACCACTACCCCCGGGGTCAGCCATTTTTTCCGGTGGCATTGATAATCTCTTCTCTCGCTGGAATGGCATATCTAACTATTGTCTTTTTTAAGTGCCTGAAAAGACCGGAATCTTTATGTCCCAATGATCACGTATGGAGCTTTAGAAATCATTTTGGGATGCTACCGGTGGCAGAAATGAAGACAGAACAGATTCGGGATAAATTCCAGAGGGTCTATGCCGATATGATAATGATAGAACGTCTTCTCGATATAATCGATAAAGGCCAGGATGATCCAGAAATCTGGAGAGCCGCTGACAAGCTGATGCTGGACATGGTCTCAATCCTGAATAGCGTTGCCGAGGAGATTGAATCTCATTATTCTGAATGAAATATCAATAACTGATAATCATTTCGGTACCTGTTCAAACGTCCTGCTATGTACCGCCTGATAAGGATCGCGTCGGGCTGCCTGGTGCACGTTGCTAACCATGTGGTGTCCGGGGTCACATTCCTTTGAATTTTTTATGAGAATAGTTTCTTCCCCAATACTCATTACCCCATGGACGTACATTATTCCCGGAAACAATTCTGATGTTCGAACTGAAAGGGTGGGTTGAACTCGGCGGCCGGAACCTGTCGAAAGATCATGTCGGGGATATACTATCGTTCCACCCGGAGAAGGTCAGAGAATTCGGCGGGGAGTTTTTTATTCACTGGGATGATTATTGTGCCCGCGACCATTTTGGGATTATTCCCGGTGACTGCCCACCCGGGACTATCCGCAAGTCCGGACAGGCGGTTGGACACATTACTCCTGACCCTATGACCCTGGATTTGGAAGCGGCCATCATTGAGGCAGTCCGTCTTCGGAGTGATGAGGGGGTCACGGCCCTGTCCGGGGGAGTAGACTCTGCACTTGTAGCCGCACTTGCCGGCCGGCCTTGCGTGGCAGTGGGTATAGAAGGGTCACACGATCTTTGCCGTGCCCGCCTGGCTGCTGAATCGATAGGCCTTTCATGTGAATATATAACGATCACAAAAGAAGATGTGGCAGAGGGGATTTCAGCAGTAGTGCCCGTTATTCCCTCCGCCGACCCGGTTAATACTGCTATAGCGGTTACCATGCACTGTATTACTAAGTGGGCGGGTGAGAACGGGTACCGGCGAGTCCTTGCCGGGCAGGGCGCAGACGAGTTGTTCGCCGGGTATTCCCGTTACCTTACCTCAACTGACCTGGATACTGATCTGGAGAAGGACTTTCTCGGGCTGCCAGGGCAGGCAGAACGTGACCAGGCAGTCGCTTCACTGCATGGTACCTACATTTCCATGCCGTACCTTGACATCCGGGTTGTGCGCGCTGCCCGCCTGATCCCAGGTCATGAGAAGGTCGTGGACGGGGTCAGAAAACGACCCCTCCGGCTCGTTGCAGAAAGGCATATTCCCCCCGGAATCGCGTGGTACGAGAAAAAAGCCATGCAATACGGTAGCGGGGTATGGCGTACGATCAGGGAGCTGGCACGTCACAATG
>JBAXTR010000289.1:0-2948 GCA_037130095.1 Methanomicrobiales archaeon | reverse complement strand
CCTACATAGAAAAAGTTGCCGCCATCAATATCAACGGTGCCCAGATGATCGGCAGACCGGGTGTCGCTAAGGCAATATTTTCAGCTCTTTCTGACAGCGATGTAAATGTCATGATGATCTCGCAGGGTTCATCGGAGGCAAATATCTCGCTTATTATCGACGAGGCACAGGCATCAGCAGCATCAGAATCGCTTGCAGCACTTGCAAAACAGGGAATTGTCCGGGAGGTTACCCTCGATAAGGATGTCTGTGCCGTGGCAGTTGTCGGCTCCGGTATGGCCGGTGCGAAAGGGACCGGGGGGCGTATCTTTACTGCACTCGGCCGGGCTGATATCAATGTCCGGATGATCTCGCAGGGTTCATCGGAGGTCAATATCTCCTTCGTTGTTAAGCAGGAGGACGGACCGCGTGCAGTACGGGTGCTACACGACGAGTTCATGCTGTCAGAGGAATGTGATGACTGAGGACGCGTACCGGGAAGCCGGGGTTGATATCGACCTCGAGGCAGCAGCGGTAAAATCCCTGATCAAAAACCTCAATTACCGGCGGAGCGGGCAGAACCGGATGCTTGGCAGTGTCGGCCACTACGCCGGCCTCATTGATTTTGGGGAAAAGGTCCTCGCACTCACCGTGGATGGTGTCGGGACCAAGATGCTTGTTGCCGACCACATGCATGACTGGAGCACTGTTGGTATCGACTGTATCGCGATGAACGTGAATGACCTTTATGTCATGAACCTCGAACCCGTCGCATTCGTCGATTATGTGGCAACCGACCGGCTCGATACCGGTAAGATGGCACAGATCGGCGTCGGGCTGAATGAAGGGGCAAAACTGGCGAATATCGATATCGTGGGCGGTGAGACTGCGACGCTCTGTGGCCTTGTGAATGGTCTTGATCTTGCTGGTACGTGTCTTGGTATCCAGGATAAGAAAAAAGTGGTAAACGGGGAAACAATAAAACCTGGTGACCTGATTGTCGGTGTCTCATCGAGCGGTATCCATAGTAACGGTCTCACCCTTGCCCGGAAAGTAGCCGAAGAGCACGGTGGCTATGAGGCAAAGCTTGGGAATGGCAGGACTCTTGGTGCCGAACTCCTCACACCGACCAGGATTTACCACGAAAGCCTTGCCGTAAACCGTAAGGTCGAGGTTCATGGGATGTGCCATATCACCGGCGGAGGCTTACTCAATTTCACCCGCCTCTGCAGGTACGGATTTAATTTCAGCGACCCACTCACCCCGCAGGAGATATACCGCTGGATACAAGAGAGCGGAAAAATCCAGGACAATGTCATGTACCGGACTTTCAATATGGGGATGGGATATGCCTACATCGTCGCTCCTGATAAGGCCCAGGAGATCATGGGGGAAGTGCCGGGTGCAAAGATTGTTGGTGATGTTACCGAGGAACCAGGAGTCCGGTTGCGTGGTGGGTTGGTTACCTGAATAGTAATATTTGGCTGGGGGGAATCCCGCATCACATAAATACAGAATTTTTTTGAAACTACCGCCCCAAATACCTGAATCCCACAATTCGCATTTAATTTTCCAAGTTTGGAATATTAGCTTAACTATATATCTTAGCTCAGAGAATCTATTTTCTAACGATGGCAGACCTCGATGGAGTAATAGAAGATTCATTCCGGTCGGTTAACCATTTGGGAATCGTGGCCGGGACGATAGATTCGTTGAACATCAGTAACATAATCGACGAGGTTTTACCGAAAAACCGGCACCATCACATCAGCCATGGCCAGGTAACCAAAGCCATGCTGGTAAACGGTCTCGGATACGTCGAACGCCGGTTATATTTATATCCTGATTTTTTTGAAGAGGTTGTCGTAGAACGGATATTAGGGCCCGGAATACAAAGGAAACATTTGACAGATGATACACTCGGCCGGACCCTTGATACCATCGCAGCGTACGGTCCAACAGAACTATTCAACCTGATCGTAAGCCGATGTATCCACGAGTACAGTGAAGAGATTCAGCGGATTCATGTAGATACCACAAGTTTCAGTGTCTACGGAGACTAGGATGACGAAGACCAAACGGAAGAGATCCATATTACGAAAGGTCATCCAAAGGATGGGCGGTGGGATCTCAACCGGTTCGTTTTAGGGATGGCCACGAACCAGCATGGAATACCCCTGTTTGTCAAGACATTTTCAGGGAATGAATCCGATAAAAAGACACTTCTTTCCATAATCCAGTCAGTACGAGAAAACCTCGATTATCATCACAGAGTGTATCATATTGCTGATGCTGCGTTTTATACCGAGGAAAACCTGAAAAGTATCGGCTCACATATGTTTTGGATCAGCCGGGTACCTGCGACGTGGGGAGAAGCGCAGAAATTGCTTGATCAGGAGATCACGTTTTTAACATGTACCGACCCCAGGTACACCTGGCATTCGAAGAAAATTGAGGTTGCAGGGAATCCCCAGAACTGGGTGATGTATCAATCTGCCGAGATGCAGGAACGTACTGAGAAGACCTTTGAAAAGAATCTGGTAAAAGAAACTGATAAAGTCAGAAAATCTCTTAAACATCTAAAATCCCTTGAATTCGCCTGCGAACCGGATGCCAGGGATGCTGCACAACGGTGGATTCAGAAACAACCCTTTTTCAGATTTCTTGACCTTCGAATCGGGACGGTTATTCATCGTGTAAATCGCAAGAGAGGGCGTCCTGCAATCGATGAATCTTGTATTACCCGGTACATCATAGAATCCGAAGTAGTACCAAACAAGGAGGCAATTGCCAATGCAAGAGAGAAATTAGGGCGATTCATCCTTGCCACAAACGATCTCACCCTTAACCCCGATGATCTCCTCGCTTATTACAAGGGTCAGGGAGCTGTGGGACAGGGTTTTAGGTTTCTTAAGGATAAATCTTTCAGGATAGCCGAGATTTTCCTGAAAAAACCTTCACGAATTCAG
>JBAXTR010000288.1:0-2988 GCA_037130095.1 Methanomicrobiales archaeon | reverse complement strand
TGGGAAAGCCCCATTAACATCACAGTTTTCAGGTTCTGCCATTTCGGGGGTTTGACACCCATATCCTGGTAATCCTTTGTATATTCATTGATCCTGCTAATCTGCTCAAAACCCCCCTCTAATTTCTGTAACGTACCAGTTACTGACTCCTGTCGTTTCAATTGAATTTTTGTCAGGTCCAGGTAACTGTTGAGGGCCAGGATCTTGTTGTTTAAATCCTCCCGTGTCAGTTGGGAAAGTACATGGAGCTTCTGGTTAATCTTCAATAATGACTCTTCAGCCCGGATACGTTCGGTAATATCCACGAACGAGCCCATCATCGCAACAGGTTTGCCGGAGGCATCATGAATAAGATTTATCAACACCTGAGCATGTATTGGTGTATCATCTTTTCTTTGCCCGGTTATCTTACCTGACCAGTGGCCCTTTTTTTGTATCCCTTCAAATATCTGTGCTCCATCCGGGGATGTCCAGAACGATATCACGGATTTATTGAGTACTTCCTGAAGGTCTTCATAACCCATGATCGAGAGAAATGCCGGGTTTACATAGGTCAGGTTACCCTGCAGATCGGTAATGGCAATAGCATTTATCGAAGAATCAATAGCAAAATCCTTGAGTATTAGTTCCTCTTCCCCCCGTTTGCGGTCGGTAATCTCCCGGTTACAGGCACGCCTCCCCCTGTAGGTCCCCTCTTTATCATAGACCGGGTTACACACATGCCCGATCCATCGTTCCTGGCCATCCTTCGTGCGAATTCTGAAATCTGCCTGGTAGATGGAGTCCTTTTCTGACGTTATCAGGGAATAATGGATGTTATAGACCGGTCGGTCATCTTCGTGGATCATTTGTTCAAGCAGTGTTGGGTCTGCGGTTAATTCCTGGACGCTGTATCCGGAAATTTTTTTACAGGAGGGTGATGTGTATATAATCTTCCCTGACGGGCTTATCCAGTACTCCCAGTTGTAGGTGAAATCCGCAACGGTCCGGAATGTCTCCTCACTCTCCTGGAGGGCACGCTGGCTCGATTCCAGTTCCTTGTAGTTCTGGCGTAACTCCTCTTCACTTCCGGCCAGTTGTTCATACGCGGCGTTCAGCTCTTCATTTTTCTTTTGAATCGCTTCTTCTGAACGTTTACGCTCGGTGATATCCATGTTGACCCCGGCTGCCAGCTTTTTTCCCGTGCGACAATCTGATTTGACATCTCCTTTCCAGCTAATCCATCGCACCTCACCTTTAGGGGTGATGATCCGGAATTCCATATCAGTGATTTTATGGCTCTCTACCGCCGCTGCAAATTCCTCACGGACATGCAACAGGTCGTCAGGATGGGTATGATCCCAGCAATATTCTACAAAACTACCTGTAAAATTGTCTGGTATACCCCAAATCCTGGCCAGTTCTTCAGACCATATTCCTGTTCCGCTTTCAATGTCTACTTCAAATGTACCGATTTGGCCGATCTGGAGGGCTAACCTTTGTCGCCATTCGCTCAGCTTCAGTTGCTCCTCCGCCTTCTTTCGCTCTGTGATGTCAATCCCAAAAATGGCAAGACGGTTTACGGTACCATCCGGTCCGCAGACAGGGTATATTGTCTGGTCAATAATCCTGTCGTTCCGGATATCCTCAAAATGAACCGGTTGACCTGACTTCAGTACCTCATCAACCTTTTTTTGCCGGGTCTCCTGGATATCCCTGGGAAGAAGAGTAATTGCGTTCTTTCCAATCAGGTCACTGCCATGTTTTTGTCCCAGGCGTTTTGCTATTGTCTCATTTGCCGCAAGTATGGTCCCCTCCGGGCTCATGATCAGGGCAGATTCCGTAATCCCATTAAACATGGCAGAAAGTAATTCCTCACTTGTCCTGAGGTCCAGCTCCGCACGTTTTAGTTCTGTAATATCCTGTGTAATGCCGGATATACCGATTATTGTACCCCGGTTATCATGGATTGGATTAAGAATAACGTTATATTGATGTAGTTTACCATCCGGCATGGGTGTACTGGTATCGGTAATAACTGAAGCATTCGTTGTATAGACCTGTTGATGTAGTTTATCCCATTCCTTACACTGTTCAGCCGGAAACGCAAGTTCTTCGTGAGTTTTCCCGATCATCTGGTCCGGTGCAAGTCCCATATTGTTGCAGAGGTTCCGGTTTACACTCGTAAACCTGCCAGACCTGTCATAACTATACAGGGAATCTGTTGAAGAATCGAAAATGAGCCTGAACCGTTCCTCGCTCTTCTGAAACCTTTCTTTTGCCGTGCTTTGTTCCACGGCAACCTTCACGATGTGACCAAGCTCGATGAACTGGGATTCTGGTTCTCCTCCTTTCTGGATGTAAAAATCCGCCCCTTCGTTTAATGCCTGGATCACGATCTCTTCGCGGCCCTTACCGGTAAAAATAATGAACGGGATGGTGTTACCAGATGCACGGACAGCTTTTAACAATTCAATGCCATCCATTACCGGCATCTGGTAATCGGAGATAATGGCATCGAATTGATCCGTTTTAAGAAGATCTATGGCCCCAGTTGCAGATTCAACCGTTACTACAGAAAAATCTCCGGTCACTTCCAGGAAAAGCCTGGCAATTTCCAGAAGACCTGGCTCATCGTCGACGTAGAGTATCCGGTGAGTTTCTGCCATCGCACATCACTGTGTACCGGATGGAAGATAATTGTTTTTGCATGAGATTACCGGGATTTACTTATAGGAGTTACGCAGTTGGGTTTTTAAAAACCAATTCTGCAATAAAGAAAAAATGTGCATCAGAAGAATGAGGGATTCTCGATGAATTGAGCAATGGCACCTCGATGAATCCTCATTTTGGATTCGTGCCAACTGATACCTGTCTTTATTCGTGCTTTTTCGAACACCAGAAACGACCGAATTGAGAGAAGGATGTGACTACATTGCGAATGGGTTTTCCTAGCCTGACAACGTTCAATCCCACAGAATTGTTTCACTCCCCGATGATATTCCTCGA
>JBAXTR010000287.1:0-2989 GCA_037130095.1 Methanomicrobiales archaeon | reverse complement strand
AAAATGTTTTGCTATTTCCGGGCTTCGTTTTTAATATCCAACTGCGTAACTCCTAAATAAAATCGATATTAGCTCTTTAATTTTGAAATGAGGGAAAATTATTAATTTTTCCCACGAATACCTGGTTCCCGCGTATGCCCTGGTGATTTGAGACCATGACGTCTGTTTCATATTCCAGTGAGATCAGATAGGGAAGATGGCATAATTATGAACCAGACTACGGATGTCCCGGTTATTATCCTCTCTACTGCATCTCCTGACAATGCGAAGATCATCGCGAAATCACTTGTCGGGGCGAGAATCGCCGCCTGCGTGAATATGATGGCGATTTCCTCATATTACCACTGGAAAGGTGAATTCTGCGATGATAACGAGATCCTCCTCATCATTAAGACAATGGATTCAAAAAAGAACGTGGTGATGGACGCCATCCGCCGACTCCATTCCTATGAACTCCCTGAAATGATTGTCATCCCGGTTACCGGGGGATTTCCTCCCTACCTTGCGTGGCTGAAAGAAGAGATTGCGCCGGACTTCCTTTCCGGATAAAAAATCTGGTCTGCAACTCCCGCGACCCTGTTCACCTGCATGATGTCCATAAACCTGCCCGTGAAACCGGGTCATCCGGGCCTGTTCCGGACAACTCGCACTATTGAAATAAGAGGAGCCCGCTAGTTAGATCAGGTAGATCGAATTGCCGGAAACGAAAACAGGGCCACGTGATGCGCTCCTTCTCCTCGGGTGCCCGCAGGTCCCGATACAGACGAGTGTTGCTTTATACCTCGCCGGTAAGCTCCGCAAACAGGGAATTACTACGGTGATTACCGGGAACAGGGCGGCGAGAACAAATATCGAAGTCGCGGACTCCGACCGCCATTACATCGGTGAAGTGATCGATATAGACCGGTGTATTGCCCAGCTCGCCGAGAAAAAGCGGGATTTCCATTATTGTTTTTCGTTCATTCATAATGATGCCGGCATTTCCTATGCAGCAACGGTGAAGGCGATTTCCCCTGCCTCACAAATTCTCATCATCTTCGGCGAGCACTACGAGGAAGTTGCCGCCTCGGTGGACTTTCCTGCCGAAATAATCGCAGTAAATGCAGTGCATAACCCCATGCCGCTGAAGGCGAAAATTGACGAGGTGCTCCCATGGGTTGTCTCGAATCTATGAAACATGAAATTATCTTAAGAGACGCGAGTTTCAAGGAATGCAGGGCGTATATCCTTTCTAACTTTCCTGAACACTTTGAGGTACTTCCCGGTTATAAGATCTTTGAAAAGCACCTTATCGGCGTTCCTCCCCTCTACATCGCCGTTGACGGGGATGACGTCATTATTCCCTATACAAAGCCCTGTTACGGGACCTTCCTCATCCGTGTTCCTGACCCGGAAACGGCTTCTGAATTACGACAGAAGAAACCAAAATAACTTTTTTCCGGTAGAAGGGGCTTTTCATGTACTTGCAACCCATTATCCCCTGATTCCTATCGTTCTTGGCAATTGCCATGCATGTTACGGTAACACTCGATGGAAATATTTGATATTCGTAAAATAAATGCTGATTATGGAAATTATCGTTTCTTGGGCTTTTTTATGAACCGATTACCTTTTTGCGGTTGTTTTGGTTCGGGTGCTTTTATGAATTGATTACCTTTTTCAGATGTTTCCTGAAATTCGGGGAGATTTTTTACTTCCTTTCTAATTATTACGGCTCTGGGAAAATAGCGGTTGACATTATTAAGGACTTTTTTAAATTGGCCTTCAGTTGCATGCAGGTCAAAAAGGACGATAACCAGCGCCTCATATTCAGTTAGATATTCAAAACATTTCGAATATATCGATTGTAGATCGTAATGGTAGGTTGGACCCTTCAATTCAATAGCAACTTTTCCTATTACGATATCGGGTCTAATGTCACTAGTACCCTTTTCTGATATTCCATGGGGATAATCAACCTGGAGTTTTGCATATAATTCAGTGTGATAATATCGCTCACGTGGATATCTGTATCGAGGTTCGAAGTTCTCTATTTGTTTTATTAAATTATTGAAAGTTGGGGGAAATTTTACAGGTTTTGAAGTAGGAGCAGGTTTCTCCCCTATGTTCATTAAATAAATTTCAAGAAGATGTTTCTGTTCCATTTTTAAGTCATGGCATTTTATCCCATATTGTTGAGCAAATGTATAGATCTGGTCAAACGCGAGGTTATCAGCAGCATTTTTAAGATAATGTGTCCTTGTAAGCATTATCTTGACTTTCGTTTCATGTTCCCAATCAAAAGAATATGGTAATGGTTGTGGAATACCATAGAATGAATAGAGTTCTTTGACCAGTTTATTACTAAAACGATAAAGTAATTTCATCTTAATAAAATAGACATCTTCCTTATGTTGTGCGAGAAATTCCCTGCGATTCCTCTTGTTTTCAAGAACTTGTGATATACTGTTAATGATATCATCCAATTTAGCCATTTTTTCCCCTTATTGAATATTATTGGATATACTCCTGAAATTGATAAAATGATCAATTCGAAAGGGGATAGTCAGACCGGGGTAACCCCTATCTTCTCATTCCGGGTATAGATCCTTTTCATGGTGAGAGGTTCGGACTCTGTGTGGATGCATATCAGCATTGATGTTTTTTACCGTCAACAGGATTACATCAGACCCGAACTCAAATAATCCCCTTATAGGGCTTATTTTTGGTCTAATCAAGTATTACATAACTGGAAAACAATACTAAAGTAATATTATCTCGTAGGGGTATCATTCGTGTGCCAAGGGGTGGTACATTGAATGATATATCTGTCCTGATCGGAGGAAAAGCAGGAGACGGGATCAACAGTGCCGGCCTGACAATTGCCCACCTGTTCAACCATCTCGGTTACCGGGTCTACATGTATTTTGATTATCCCTCACTTATCAAGGGGGGTCACAATTTTGCCATTGTGAGGGCATCGGACCATAAAGTCGGGGCACACCGAGAG
>JBAXTR010000286.1:0-2990 GCA_037130095.1 Methanomicrobiales archaeon | reverse complement strand
CCCTTCCAGAATAGTGGCATTTACCCCCTTATTGTAATACCATTGAAATGACTGGTATGACTATCAGGCGCGGTCATGATCTATCCCTGGGAAAAGTTCTCGTATATTCTCCCTATCAGATATGCAGTATTTCGCTTCCGGAAGGAAGTGAAATCTCAATAAAATCGGAGGTAAACCGGGAAATTAATCCTTGCCAGAGGGCTATTTCATCTTTATTCTGGCTAAAACCAGGAAAATTATATAAATGTAACAAGACCCCAGTTCATTCCTGTTTTTTCTTAGGGAGCAGGGTAACCTCAATCAATGGCTTTGTTTTCCAGTCGAACCACATGGTAAGAGCACGCAGGAAAAACGTCACAAATATCGCGATGAATGCAGCCGTTGCCGCGTTCTCCCCAAGCCAGAACGCTAATGCTACAAAGGCGGTGCACCCGGCAAGCGAAGTGGCCGCATAATACTGGCTGGGTTTGAATATCAGTGGTTCGCGGGCGGTTAATACATCCCGGAGCAGCCCCCCGCCGGTCGCGTTTACAACACCGGTGAGGATTGCCGGGGCTGATGCAAGACCGGCAAACAAGGCCATCTGCGTTCCTACAACCCCGAAAATCCCCAGTCCGAGAGCATCAAAAAGAAGAAACGAAATTGAGAACGGACGCTTATTTTGAAATATAATTGATCGGAATACTATCCCGATCAGGACTGCAAGGACCACCGCATAGAGGAACGAGGGGTCACGGAAAAACATCGGGATCCCCTGCTGGAGGATCAGGCCATCCCGGAGCAGGCTCCCCCCGGTACCTGCGATTAACGCCAGGGCAGTCACACCGATAATATCATACCCCTCTTCAATCGCTGCCAGTGCACCGGTTAATGCCATGAGGAAGAGTGCAAGCAGGTTGAGCCAATAGGGAAGAATAAACTGGCTTATCAGTTCCATGGAGGTCTCGCCATTATTCCCGGCCGGTAGTTTCTCATGTAACCATCCCCTCCCGGTACCGGGGCTGGACAACTATCTGATGTTATCAGGGTTCGGATCAGGTCATCTTTGTTCAGCAGGAAAACCATGCAGACCGGATCTCAGGCATCCGGGGACCACGATACACGCCCGGCGGATGATCAAAAATCAGGGTTATTCATTAAAAAAGTTATTTGAAGATTGAAAAATCGTTCTTGATAGCTACCGTATCAAAGATCGGTTTTAGGACATCTTCTGATATCCCGAACTTGGAAATGTACATCTGGATGAGTTTCTGTTCGTTTTCCGCAAGAACCCCGTCAGCCATGGCAATATCAATTACAATGGCAAGCGTCGCGATCTTTTGTTTCTCGTTTAAACAGTTTGTGACGAGGTCCATTGATGCCTCGAGTGAGTTCGCCTTAAGGACCTTGATTGCGTCGTCAATGGACTTCTTGTCCCCCCGGACAATCTTTGCAAGGTCAAGCATTTCTGCTTCGTCAATAACACCGTCTGCTGCAACTACAGTAAGCGCGGTTAATACTAGTGCTGATTTTGGATTCAGCTCAACAGTTCTGGTCCCAGCCAGTTTATCAAAAAGTCCCATCAATTTCACCTTCATCTCATATTTTTTTATTAATTTGTGCTTGTCATAGAAATGGTTTATCATTCGCGTGGTTTTTTAGTGGACTGTTTTTGCAAGTCTTATAAAAAAACGAAAAAGAGGAGATGAATCGAAAACCGGGAACGCCTACCGGATTTTTTTTAGTGTTCTGATTTTCGATATTAATACCTGAACTCATTTTTATTTATTTTGCTGAAAATTTTTTCCGGCTGGGGCCTGTTCTGCCGTGTCCCGTGATCTATATTCAGGTCGACGGGTTTTGTGTGGGGATGGTGCCTGGGTGGGAGAGCTGGTTTCCTGTATGACTGGTGGGGTGGATGGGGAAACGGGCTTGATTCCGGATGGTGCCTGTGGGAGTCCCGGTGGCGGGCCCTGTCCTGTCCGGTCAACGGGGCCCGGATCCGGGTGGGTCTCTCTCTTGTGATGTGTCTTGGAGACATGGGCGATACGTATGATCCATCAATTATAAAAAGTTCCCTCTCTCCCCAGGTCACCCAACCCTCTGTTGTTTCCAATCCAATTCATGCTGTATCCAATCATGGTAACACCAGGTCCCAATAGTCCGGGACCATTTGACATGAAGAATGCATGAAATGCGGACTATGAAAAAAAGTAGTAGGAGGTCGGAGTATGGGATTGATTTTTTAGGTGTTTGAGACGATAACGGTCATGGCAAACGTGGTCTCATTACCGGCCACCGGCTCCCACGAGCGCATATAAACCGCGTTAATGTCCTGCGTGCCGGTCTGGACTGCTTTTATGTCCCACGAACGGACTCCTCCGGAACCCATGAGTTGCGGTGCCGATGGCAGGTATCTATCAGATGTGACAACGAGCCCCGGGCTCGTGGTAAGGTTCCATTGGTACCCGGTTGTCGGGTTTTCCTTCAGTTTCAGCGTCAGGGTGTTGTTCGGCCCCATGGTTACATTTGTGTTGTTCTGCTCTTCAGTTACTACCAGGTGCCCCGCCTGGACCGGCGTCCCTGGTGGTGCCGGCGGCGGGGTCTGTACAGGTTGCGGGTTGTTGCCAGGTGCTGTGCCCAGGCAACCCGAGGAGGCGATGGTCATCAGGCAGAGAATGCCGACGCCCACCAGGATCATTGAGTAGTTCATTGTACCAACCTTTCCGATTGATTGTGAAGAGTCGTCCCAAAAACACTTAAGGGTACGGTTAACTGCGAATAAATTCGGAGTTAATTTTAATAATGGAGGCTGATATAAAGCCTGTTTGACATAATCACTTGTTATCACAATCAGACCGGAATTTTGTGACTTTTATGATGTATAAGCAAGGTTTATTTCATGGGATTTTGTACCATATCTTTCAATGAAGCGTGCTATCGTGACTGCCAGGGGCAGTGTGCAGGGTGTCGGTTACCGGTACTTCGTTACGGACTGTGCACTACAGGCT
>JBAXTR010000285.1:0-3016 GCA_037130095.1 Methanomicrobiales archaeon | reverse complement strand
GATCAGTACGAGGCCAATCCATGGACTTCTAAATAGAGGTACATTGATTTTTCCAGCCATTTAGGATCCCCCCCCTCTTACCACAACTAATCGTGGTTTAGTCACCGTATACGTATCACGCGAATCTGTAACATTCAGTTGCACGGTGTAAATGTCAGCCTTTGTAAAGGTCTGGGTGTATTCTGGTACTGTTTTAATTCCAGAGGTCAGGTATTCTCCTGTATTGGCACCCCAGAATTTCCATTCATACGTTGTCCCGATACTCTGCTGGTTTGATAAAAATTTACTCATTGACCTGGTTGGGTATGCAATAAATTTGATTGAATTTTGAGGCAGGTAAATTCCGTACTTGTTGGCTTTAAAGTAGTACGTGTTCCCGTTAATTCCACTCCGTAACAAGTATAGGTTACCGGAATCAACGTTAATTATCGTTGTAATAAAGTTTGAAAGGCTATTTTTAGTAACGGTGAGTTTTGCAGTATATTTCCCTGGCTGGTATATGTGGGTAGGATTTTGAAGGGTTGAAGTTGTTCCGTCTCCAAATTCCCAGAGCCATGAGCCCGGACCGGAGGATTGATTTGCAATATCCCCAAGTGACGCGTCTGTAAATTGAACTGGCCTGCCCACAATCGGATTATTGGGAGTTGCAGTGAATTTCGCGACAGGATATACCGGGAGAGATTTCGTTATAACTCCACTACTTGTACCACTCTGTCCGTATACCGTAAGAGTTGGGTAATACGTATTTGCAACTGTATAGCTATGAGTGATGTTATTTGTACTTCCGGTAATCACGGAAATGCTTGACGTACCATCACCGAAAGACCACGTATAATTCACAACCGGTGTCCCTGTCGAAGTCCCGTTTAACTGGAATGTACTACTTACATTACCTGGTGACGGGTTGATGGTGAAGTCAGCCAGGGGATTAACCGTAATTGCCATGTTTGTCGACTTATTGGACAGGTCATTTTTGTATGCGGTCAGGTTCACCGTGTACACCCCACTTCTGGAGTAAATATACGATGGACTTTGGGCTGTCGATAAGTTACCGTCTCCAAATAACCAATTCCAACCATCAGGGAAACCTAGTGTTGTATCAGTGAACTGCACAGTCAGTGGTGCAAATCCCGATATCGGCGTACCTGTAAACTGTGCGAGCGGTGAAACATTCACAAAGTGAACTGTCGGGACACTTATGTTCATGCTGGTACCATCTGATACGACAAGGGAAACCGGATACTGTCCGGCAGTATTGAAAATGTGTGAAGGATTTGGCACATTTTCAACGGCGCTATGATCCTTAAAATCCCATGTCCAGTTATTGATTGTAACACCATTCCCAATCGAAGTATCAGTAAACTGTACACTGAGTGGGACAATGCCCTGAGTTGGTACACTTGAAAAGTTTGCAACCGGTAATGCAGTTGCATAGCCAACTATGGCAAGTAATAATACCAAAACGATGAGAAGGGATCTCTTGATCTTCCTCACGCTTTTGATTTTCTCATACATCTTCATAACTTCGCCACCTTGATCAAGTTGCTGATTTTCTGATGAAATTGGATAGATTTATATGTCACTGAAATATGCATTTCTGCATTCCACTGACTAAACCATAACCAATGTCATCCTGAATTTCTAATTGAATATAAATGACCTTGTATCTTTTATCTTTATAAACCTATTGGTGATTTTTTCTTATTTAGGCATGCACAATGACTGAATGAGTGATCTGGGGAAGATATGCAAGATGCAGTTGAGAATATAAACCTAGTGATTGTAGCTTATAAATCCTGCAATTTGCAGAGATATCCGGGTAAATACTAATAATTGAGCGTTTTTCGGCATTTACAATTTAATATAGGATTAAATGAAAATTATAATGACCAGGTTTTCATGAGGAAATTAAAAATTCTAATTTTAAATGAATAAAATCAGCAGATTCCTGAAAATACTGGATATTCAAGGTATTGAGAAAGTAAATGTTCGTTATATCGACGCATTTTGCGCGCTTTAGAGGGATTTAAAAAAATATTATTCCATTAAAAAACGTTTAATTCGCGTATTATCTATTTTTAATCGATTTGCATCTATCAGGATTAAAAGAAGTTGAATTTTTTTTTTGATATGTCAGGGCAGGATCCCATTCAATGAGACCCCGATATCTCCTTCTGAAGGATACAGACATGTGAATTTGTTTGATTTTCCCGGCGATCAACTTTATAGGAATTATATCTTAAAAAAAGTGGGTTCAATTAATAGTCGGTAATCCGGAAAAGCATAGGTACAGATTCCTCGAACGGGTCTTTAGTGGTAATGGTGATGATGGCCCTGTACGAATGTCCATTTGCCTGTCCGTGTGTATCCACCTGGACTCCGACCGGTGATTTCACAACAACCGGCCCCAGTGATCCGGTCCAACAGGCCGAAACCTGGCAGAACCACACCTTTATGATCTCAGCCGATGTATCCCGCTGTTAACTTGATTACCGTGGTTATTCGCAGTGATCAGCCAGACAAATGATGGATAATCATTCACTTACAGGCGGGTAAATTTGGTACAATAGTACTCCCACATCCCAGATCATAGGAGTGAGGATGCAAAATTAAAAATAATGGATTTCTTAAGAAACCACAATATAACCTGACCTTGACAGACCACTGGTCCCTTCAGAGTTTGACACTTTTAATTTCACTGAGTACATTCCGGCTTTCACGTAAGTATGGATGGGATTCTGTTCACTTGAGGTTGAACCATCTCCAAATGTCCAGAGCCAACTTGTAGGAATGCCCGTTGAAAAATCCTGGAATGCAACTTCAAGAGGCAATGTACCTGCCTTTGGGTTCGCAGTAAAGCCTGCTTTCAGGATTCCCGGGTCAGATGTTGGTGTAGGCGTAGGAGTTTGTGTTGGGGTTGGTGTGGGGGAAGGAGTTGTGGTTGTAGGAGTCGGTGTGGGAGTCAGTGTCTGAGTGGGGGTTGGGGTTGGTGTAGGGGTAAACGTTGGAGTTGGTG
>JBAXTR010000284.1:0-3018 GCA_037130095.1 Methanomicrobiales archaeon | reverse complement strand
GGTTACAATTTCACAGAGGTTGATACCGATTCGCAATAGAGTAGTAGTTGCCCTTCGGGGCATAGAGGGAGCCGGGAGGTTAGCCACCTCCCTCGTTTTCGCTCCAATATCAACCTAACCCTTTTATCGATAACTATTAGGTAATTGTCTGTCAATGTTTGAACTGGCATAATGGAAATTCTTAATAAAAAGGATTTAACCGAGCGAGACATTTGCTCCATGTTTATTACTCCTGCCCTTACTCAAGCTGGCTGGGACCACCAGCGTCAGATCAGGGAAGAATTGAATGTCACCAATGGCAGGGTAATCGTCAAGGGCAACTCCGTGAGCAGGGCGAAACCACGACGGGCGGATTATATTCTCTACTGTAAACCCAATATCCCTATTGCAGTTATCGAGGCAAAGGACAATAATCACAGCGTAGGTGCCGGAATGCAGCAAGCACTCGAATACGCAAAGATGATGGATATTCCCTTTGTTTATAGCTCGAACGGGGATGCATTTCTGGAGCACGATGTAACCGGGAATTCCGATTTGATGGAACATGAATTTCCGTTACACAAATTTCCCTCTCCTGCGGATCTATGGACACGGTACCGCCGCTGGAAGGGAATTGACGATAAGAAAGAGCAGATCATCACCCAGGACTATTATATCGACGATGTACGGAAGGCTCCCCGGTATTACCAGTTGAATGCCATTAACCGTACAATCGAAGCAATAGCGAAAGGACAGGACCGGATTCTGCTCGTGATGGCGACCGGGACCGGTAAGACCTATGTTGCATTCCAGATCATTTGGCGTCTTTGGAAAAGCGGAGCCAAGAAGAGGATCCTGTTCTTAGCAGATAGGAATATCCTTGTCGATCAGACAAAAACGAATGACTTTAAGCCATTTAAATCCGCGATGACAAAAATTGAGAATCGCCATGTTGACAAGAGTTACGAGATTTATCTCTCGCTCTACCAGGCAGTTACCGGTAATGAAGAGGAACGCAATATCTACAAGCAATTCTCGCCCGACTTTTTTGACCTAGTAATTGTCGATGAGTGTCATCGAGGTAGTGCTGCGGATGATGCGGCCTGGAGGGAGATACTCGATTATTTCCATTCTGCAACACATATCGGACTTACGGCTACCCCGAAGGAGACAAAGTACGTTTCCAATGTCCATTATTTCGGTGAGCCGGTGTATGTTTATTCTTTAAAGCAGGGGATCGAGGATGGTTTCCTTGCTCCATACCGTGTTTACCGGATTGATATTGATAAGGACCTGCAGGGATGGCGACCTGAAAAAGGACAACTCGATAAATATGGCCTTCTCATCGATGATCGGGACTATAATCAGAAAGATTTCGACCGGATCCTTGTCCTGGAGCGCAGGACACAACTGGTTGCCCGAAAAATTTCGGATTTCCTGAAAAATACCGGCAGATATGATAAAACAATAGTCTTCTGCGAGAATATTGATCATGCGGAGAGGATGCGTCAGTATCTCGTGAATGAAAATGCGGACCTGGTAAAGGAGAATGGACGGTATATTGTCCGCATCACCGGCGACAGTCCGGAGGGAAAGGCGGAGCTGGACAATTTCATAATCCCTGATTCGAAGTATCCCGTGATTGCAACCACATCAAAACTTATGGGGACCGGAGTGGATGCCCAGACCTGCAAGGCTATCGTGATCGACAAAAGGATCGAGTCGATGTCTGAGTTTAAACAGATCATTGGCAGAGGGACCCGAATCAACGAGGATTACAACAAGTATTTCTTCACGATTATGGACTTCCGGAAAGTGAGCGAGCTCTTTGCTGATCCGGACTTCGATGGGGAACCATTGGACGGGAGCCTGTATGACCCGACCGACCCGATTGATCCACCAATAACAAGAGACCGGGAACCTTCCGGTAGTGTGCGATACGTGGTGAACGACGTACCGGTGACGGTGGTAGCTGAACGTGTCCAATATTACGGGGTTGACGGGAAGCTGATTACCGAATCACTTGAAGACTACACCAAGAAGAACGTGACCCGCCAGTATGCGACACTGAATGCTTTCCTGAACTCTTGGACGAAGGCGGAGCAGAAGATGGTGATTCTGGAGGAGCTTGAGGAACAGGGTGTTTTGTTTGATGCACTCCAGGAACAGGTGGGGAAAGATTACGATCCCTTCGACCTGATTTGCCATGTTGTCTTTGGCCAACCTCCTTTGTCCCGTAAAGAACGGGCTGCGAAGGTGAGGAAGGCGAATTACTTCACGAAATATGGCGAGCAGGCGCGGAAGGTTATGGATGCACTCCTGTCGAAATATTCAGACGGGGGGATTGAAGATATCGAGAGTATGGAAATACTTCGCGTGGATCCGTTCAATAAGTTCGGTACGCCACTCGAAATTGTGAACACTATTTTTGGTGGGAGTGCAAATTATCTAACAGCAATACGGCGGCTGGAGCAATGCCTCTATACAGCTGATTGTTAAAACGAGGGTGAGGGAGAGTCGTTTTTTTTTATGGCAGTTGGTACGACGATAAAGACAATCCAGGACATAATGCGGAAGGATGCGGGTGTCGATGGTGATGCCCAGAGAATAAGTCAGCTCAGCTGGATGCTCTTCTTGAAGATCTTTGACGACAAGGAGAAGGAGTACGAACTGTTTAGGAAGGGGTACCGATCACCGATGCCGGACCGGCTCCGGTGGCGGAACTGGGCGGCAGATTCCGAGGGGATTACGGGTGATGCGCTCCTGAAGTTCATCGATTCTGACCTGTTCACGACATTAAAGGAACTACCTGCGGAAGCGGGATCGAACGGTTCTGGTATCCTTCTGCGCCGGGTGTTTGAGGATTCGTATAACTATATGAAGAATGGGACGCTGATTCGGCAGGTGGCCAACAAGATCAATGAGATTGATTTTAACCGGACCGAGGACCTGCACCTGTTCGGAGAAATATACGAGAAGATCCTCAAAGACCTCCAGAGTGCGGGAAATGCCGGGGAATATTACACACCCCGTGCAGTA
>JBAXTR010000283.1:0-3019 GCA_037130095.1 Methanomicrobiales archaeon | reverse complement strand
GGGTCAAATAAAATTCCTGAATTTAAAGAATTTATTCGAACGGTAGGCTCTAGTATCTTGTGGTACTATTGGTTAATACAATTTCTTATTCACGATAAGTAATAATTGTGATACTCGTCGCCTATTGACCTAATTTTTTCGGACAAACTGTCCCCCGGTATTGGTTTGCAAATGCCAAGGGAGCCTAAATTAATAATGAATTATTGATTTAATCAAATGAACTGGCATGTATATAACCGACAGTTATGATACATTTATATTGCCACTTGCCGATAGAACAGCAGATTTGTATGGACATTCTGAACGTGAGGACCTGGACTTTTTTTTATCTGATTTGTTTTGTTGCGTTACTCTGGGCGGTATTCCTGCTTGCGCAGGGGATGATGCTATGGGTAGGCCTGACACTGGTCCTGATCGTTGTCGGGTTTAACTTTATTCTCGTTGCATCAGAAATGCGAGGCCATAAAAAACAGGAACAAATGATGAAGAATATTACTGCTCTGAAATCAGATAGTATTCAAGGGGATAAAAAATAAAGGAACTCAATATGGCAGATAATCAGATCGAACTCCGGGGAAATACCCCGGACGACGAGTTCTGGAAACGGTTCTCCGGTATCCAGACTATGCTGGTTCATATGAAGGAACGTGCCGACCTGATACGACGGATCCGCGAGGAGACCGTGATCCCGGAACATGCCCGTGACCTTGCCATCAAAGCGTTATCCATCGAATTGCAGGAAAATAAAAAAATATTTTTTGACTATCTACTGAATTTCATCAGCGTTAGTATGCAGGTCCTCCACCATGCCGATATTGAAATGGAATTTACCATTATCGAAGGAGGCAGGGTTGAAATGAACAGTAACCGGCTCGTTGTGGACCGGGAAGTGCAGGACATCCCTATTGAAATTGGAAGCAGGTTTACCAGTTTAATCCTCGATACAAAAGGCCCTAAAAAACTTGATGCGATCCTTTTATTTTTCCGGGAGGAGGAGGCCCGTTATGACAAGTTGTTCGGTGGGATAATGGACAGATGTTCATTACAGATAATGGATGAATTATATCCAAGACGGTGTGCCCATGTTAAATTAAAACTGCCCGCCCAATCACTTATTGAATACCAGGTCTCGCTGTAAGACATTTGATGAGGACGAGTTATTGCCTTACAAAAATTTTCAGGAGAGGGCGATATGGTTTGAATAGATATTCCATTTCCTTTCCCAGATATTCTGAAAGCCCCATGACGTAATAGCCTCCGGTTACGAGGCCATTATAAAATTCCTTACAAAGATCGTTTTTTTGCTGTTCGTTAAAATAAATTGTAACATTTCTGCAGGAGATGAGATCAAGGTATTTCGCTATGGGTTCCCCCCGCATCAGGTCATGATACTGGAACCGTACTTTCTCGCGGATATGGGGCTTTATTTCATATTTTCCATCAGGTCTCAAAGTAAAATGTTTTTTGATCTGCATCTCAGTCATGTTGTCAAGTGCCGGTCTTTCGTATACACCCTCTTTTGCCCTCTTTATGATTTCATAATCAATATCAGTCGCATATATCAATGCGTCTATCGAGGGATTCGTAAGCCCTAATTCATAAAGAACAATTGCATAACTGTATGGTTCCTCACCAGAGGAACATCCTGCACTCCACATACGAAATCGCTGCTTTTTCTTAAGGATTTCGGGGATCAGTTCCCGTTTCACCGTTTCGAATACTTCCTTATCACGGAAAAACTTAGTTACATTTATCGTGAGGGCATTCCGAAGTTTTTCCTGTTCCTCCGGACTTGACAGCAGGTACTTATTGTAAGGAAGGTATTCTTTAATGCTCACTGCATTCATTCGGGAAGCAAGACGCCGTTTAATGTAATCTTCTTTATAATTTCCACAACGGATGTGAAGGAGCCGTTCAATTGTTGCAGTCAGGGTATGGAAATCATCCATTTCTCAGGTCCTCACTTGATATTGCAGGGCAGATGAAGATCAGTAAGGATTTTCTCAATATCCAGGTACAACATTAAACGAGAATTTTTTCCTGCCTCTTCAAGCCGCTCTTTGTCACCGGAGCTTGTTTTAATTATCCCTTTTACAAATCCACCGGAATCTGTTGCAAGGATACCACTGAAAGGTTCAATATCCTCAACAGGTACTGAAAGGACGCTGTGTACTTCCTTGACTATTATTCCGATATTTGATCCTCCGGTAAGTTCCGGAACCATGACAATGATCTTCTGGTTTTTTTTCTCGGATTGCCCTTTTATGCTCAGCAGGTCATTGATTGAAATGATCATTGTCACTTCACCCCTGAGATTAATAACACCAACAATGCAATTCTGACTTCCTGGCAGACGTGTAATGGGGAGCATCTCAACGATTTCCCGTACAAGGCTGATATCCATGCCGTAGAGTCCGCTTCCAATTTCAAACTCAACGATATCTTTAATCTCTGCCATGTTATTTCATTCCTGGGATTATATAACACCTGAATTTCAAACGATACTAATTGACCTGCGATTGCGATGGAAATACCTTTTAATATGGGACCCTTTTTTTCAAATCCAGTTGAAAGGAAAATTTTCAGGGAACAATTACCAAAATTACATCAGAATTCATTTGTTATAGACTTATTGATTTTCAAATTCTGCTCCAGCGATTCCGGCCATCTTTACTAACGACATAAATCGTTTATTTATGGCTCATTGCTATTCTGATTGGGCAACTATTAGATTGTGAAAAACCTGAATTGATGGGGCTCCGCCCCAAACCCCGATTGTTAGAGTTCCACCGCTCCCGAATGACACCCCGGCGGCTGTTTCGTGCGTGTTAATGCAACTGTTTATATTATTTCTAATATTGAAGGCTTTTTTTTTAATTCTGATGTTCTATTGCCTTTTAGATTAATTTTTGATTTCTTATGTTAGAGTTAGCTGTTCACACGAAACAGCGAATAGACTTAATTATTAATTTTTTACGGTTTCTCATTCTTTTGTCATTTCACTTACAAACGTACATTA
>JBAXTR010000282.1:0-3085 GCA_037130095.1 Methanomicrobiales archaeon | reverse complement strand
AGCTCGATGAATTGGAATACTTTGAGGAGCAGTTCCTGCCAGCCAAGAACTTCGGCATGCTCATTATCTCGACATCACGTGGCGTGATGTCCCATGAGCAGGCGAGAAAAGATGGTATAGGCGGCGAGCTGCTTGGATATGTCTATTGAGGTGCACAGATGACGACAGTGAGAAAATACAAGGTGCCTGCCGGTGTAAAATGCCAGATAGAAGGCGTCAATATTCGCGTAACAGGTCCTAAAGGTCAGCTGGAACGCAATATCCGGTACCCGCAGCTCTCCGTCACCTGTGATGAGAACGACGTAATCATCTCAACAGAATCAGGCCGGAAGGCGAACATCGCAATGGTCGGCACCCTTGCCGCCCATGTAAAGAACATGTGCATCGGTGTAACAGACGGGTACGAATACCACATGAAAGTGGTATACAGTCACTTCCCGATCCAGCTCAAATTACAGGGTGAAAAACTCGAGATTGCCAATTTCCTTGGCGAGAAAAAAGCCCGGTACGCGAGGATTGAAAAAGGAGTTACCGCGAAAGTGAGCACTGATGAAGTTATCATCAGTGGGATCAACAAGGAATCTGTCGGTACCACCGCTGCGAACATAGAAATTGCCACGAAGATAAAAGATCGGGACCCCCGTGTTTTCCAGGATGGCATTTATACAACACGGAAGGTGTAGATAATGGTCAACGAGAAGAAGAGGTTGATCCGGGCCCGTGCAGATAAGAGCGCGAAGTTCCGCCGGGACGGGTTTGGTAAAAAACCCCAGATATCAGATTCGTGGAGGAGGCCCCGTGGGCTCCACAACAAACAGCGGAGGCAGAAGAAAGCAAAAGGTGCACACCCGACACCGGGATATGGAAGCCCGGTCCTTGTCAGGGGCATGCACCCAAGCGGTTTCCTTGAAGTCCGGGTTTTTACACCAGATGAGCTCATTGGCATCGACCCGGCCTGCTATGCAATCCGGATTGGTGCAACAGTGGGTGGCAGAAAGCGGGCCATAATCCTTGAAAAAGCAAATTCAGCAGGATTAAAGGTCTTAAACCCGAGAAAAGTCAAGACTGTGGCGGCTGCCACTGAAACCGAAGAGGAGGTGTCCTCCAATGACTGATCTCACGAACCAGAAGCGGATTTCAGCCGCACTTCTGAAGTGCGGTGTCCACCGTGTATGGTTTGACCCCGAGCGGAGTACCGATATCCAGAACGCCATATCACGCGAAGACCTCCGTGGTCTAATCAGTGAAGGTGCTGTCAAGGCCGAGCAGAAGAAAGGTGTCAGCCGCGGAAGGGCCCGGTTACTTGCTGCGAAAAGGTCATACGGGCATTGCAAAGGCCCTGGTAGACGGAAAGGTGCAGCAGGTGCAAGGCACGCCCGTAAGGATATGTGGATGCAGAAGATCCGTGCCATACGAAAGAGCCTGCGTGAACTCCGTGCAACAGAAGCGGTTGATACCCATATGTACAGGCTTCTGTACCGGAAGGCTGCTGGAGGCCAGTTCAGGAGCGTTGCGCACCTGAAAGCCCAGCTTGAGATAATGACCGGGAGGTTGAAGTAAATGGCAACAGGACCGAGATACTTTGTCCCTTTCCGGCGGAGAAGAGAGGGCAAGACAGATTACTACAAGAGGACACACCTCGTCGTAGCTGACAGACCACGGATGGTCGTTCGGAAGACGAACACCCATATCATTGTCCAGATGGTAACTGCAGGGATGGAAGGAGACTTTACGCTCGTCTCTGCGAACTCAAAGGACCTCGTCCGGTATGGCTACAAAGGCTCGCTCGGAAACACGCCGGCAGCATACCTGACAGGGGTACTGTTTGCGGTACGGGCGTTGAACCTGGACCAGTCTGCCGCCGTGCTTGATATCGGACTCAACCGGGCCACATTTGGTGCCCGCGTATTTGCAGCTCTTAAAGGGGCAGTAGATGCGGGCCTTGATGTCCCGTTCGGCGAATCCATTATTCCTGCCGAGGAAAGACTAAAAGGCGGGCATATTGAAAAATTTGCCCCTGGCCGGGCTACAGGCCTGGTCGAGAACGTGGAAATGACAATGGACGCCATTATGAAGGAGCTGGAATAACATGGCTTACGAAAAAGTCGAATGGGTACCTCTCACCGGTCTCGGGAGACAGGTCGCTGCTGGGGAAATCACCAGCATTGACCAGGTCCTTGAGAGCGGGAGGCCTATCAAGGAGCCGCAGATCGTCGATGCATTCCTGCCTGACCTCGAAGACGAGGTGCTGGACATCCAGATGGTGCAGAGGATGACCGACTCCGGTCGCCGTGTCAAGTTCAGGGCAGTCGTTGTCGTCGGTAACCGGAATGGTTACATCGGGTTTGGCCAGGGCAAGGATGTACAGGTCGGCGATGCGATCAAAAAAGCAATCGTGCACGCAAAGACCAATGTGATAAAAGTAAAACGTGGATGTGGAAGCTGGGAATGCGGTTGCGGAACCGGCCACTCTGTCCCGATGAAAGTGGAAGGCAAGGCTGGAAGTGTCCTCGTGACGCTTAAACCGGCACCACAGGGTATCGGGCTTGTAACCGGTGAGATCAGCAAAAAGGTGCTGGAACTTGCAGGCATCAGGGATGTCTGGACGTTCTCACGAGGTCAGACAAGGACGACCATCAATTTCGCCAAGGCCACGTTCAACGCATTGAAAGCTACCAATATGACCCGGACAGGGGGAGCACAGTAATGTACGGGATTGTACAGGTGCGTGGAGTGGTCAACGTGCGGCGTGACATCAAGGACACGCTCAAGATGCTCCGGCTCCACCACATCAACCACTGCGTACTGGTTCCCGATACACCGGAAAACCTCGGCATGATCCGGAAGGTCAAAGACTATGTTGCTTATGGCGAAGTTGACCAGGCAACGGTCGCGACACTCCTCGAGACCCGGGGAAGGGTTACCGGAGACCTGCCGCTTACCGACGAGTACATCAGGGAACACTCGACGTACAGTGGTATTGCAGAATTTGCCAATGCACTTTCAGCGGGGAATGCACGTCTTACTGACGTGCCGGGAGTCAAGCCTGTGCTCAGGCTCCACCCGCCACGCAAGGGATATAAGA
>JBAXTR010000281.1:0-3120 GCA_037130095.1 Methanomicrobiales archaeon | reverse complement strand
GATTCATAGTGACAGGTTTTCCGCTGGGTATCTTCCCTTTCACCGGATCAGGTGCGAAATCAGAGATCGCTGCGGCACTCAGGTAGTAGTCAACGTTGCCAGACGCACATTCACTCAGCACGGCACCCCTCATTTCACCGGCTGATGATACGTTAATATTGGTAACACAGGGAAACCGGTCCCGGTGGACAACGGTTACATTGGCGCCAAGCCGGAACGCCTCCAGTGCAAGTGCCCTGCCCATCATACCTGTTGACCGTGTGGTAAGCACACGGACATCATCCACGGACTCTCTGCATGCACCGCTGGTAATGAGGACCTTTTTCCCGGTAAGTCCCATTCCCCCGAGCGCCCGTTTTACATGGAGTACGATCTCTTCAATACCAGCAATTTTTGCCCGTCCTTCATCAATTCTCGGGGGAATGATGTCGATTCCCCAGCGCCTGAGCGTTTCAAGGTTGTCAATGACAGCGGGGTGCCGGTACATGCTTTCGTGCATGGCAGGTGCAATGAGTACCGGAATGCCCCGCCCAACCGCGGTTGTAGCAAACGTGGTAACAGGAGTGTCATCAATTCCACAGGCAATCTTACCGATCGAGTTTGCCGTGCATGGGGCAACCAGAAAAAGGTCAGCTTTTCCCCCTACTCCGCAGTATTCTACATGTTCGACCATACCAGTACACCGGGTGATTGTTTCTCTCCCTGTTGCATAGGTAAGGGCATCTGGGCTGAGTATTCCGCAGGCGGCCTGGCTCATTACTCCCTGGACTATTGCCCCTTCTCTCCGGAGCTCGTGGGAAAGCCTGACGACCTCGGTGGCGGCGATACTCCCGGTAACACCAAGCACGATGCATTTTCCCTCCAGAACTCCAGCTGTCATGCTAACCTCACGTCCTGGACGTAATGCCAGCAATGCGGGGCAGTCTTTTTTACTGCCCTGGTTTCAATTTCAGCCTCAAAACCTGCAGCTTTCAGCTGATGACCAAGATCAGTGGGATGTTGTCCTGATGAATGAATATGGATAACAGAGCCTGGATGAACATGGGGGAGGACACGGGAAAGTGCACCAGATGAATCGAAATGGCCCATGATGACACGATCATACTCCCCGGCCAGTAGGTCACGGCAATCACCGCAAGAGACCTCTATCCTGTCGGAAAGTTTGTTAATCAGGATGTTTTTCTGCAGGTAACCAAATGCTACGGGGTTAATTTCCATTGCATGCACAAGCCCCCCGGCCCTGGCTACGGGAAGTGTGAAATAACCAATGCCGGCATACATGTCTGCCACCCGTTCCCCCTCCCTGGTCAAACCCGCAATTCGTTCTTTTTCTGTCCGGTTACCTTGTGAAAACATTACTTTTGTTGGATCAAGCAGGAAGAAAATCCCCGATTCCCTGTGTAAGACATCCCCTGAACTACCATACAGGACCTGTGACGAAGGGATCCGACAGACGCCCGAATGTGAGGGGACCCATACCACACCTTGCGGTCGCTGCCATTCAATAATCTGCTGTACTTCGTCACTTGTAGGCTGTTCCCCCCTTACCACGGCAATCGGTCCGATCATATGGTACCCCCGGCCCCTGTACCGCTGATATTGCCCAAGGGATCCGTCAGAACTGCAACCTTCCCGGACCGGGACATAGGCTGTTTTGCCATATACGAACGGTCTCCTGTTGGGATCGGTCCATTCACTATCCTTGACAGAGGCCAGTTCCTCCAGAGGTACCTCCCGTATGCGCATAGTCATGTTATCCAACCGGAATCATTGTGTCCTGGTCTTTCAACACCCTGATATGCTGCCCAGGTTCTGCAGTCCTCCAGGGGCCAACCGGGCACTCCCGCGTGATTCCGGAACCGGGATCGATCAGTCCGAGGACATCACCATCAACATACGCGATAAGCGCCTCTGCAGCGTCACGGACATTCCCGATTAACAGCCCGAAATCTTCTTCTTTGGCCGATCTCGCCTGCCCGTTCGCCAGGTCAAAATACCGGATATACTGCCCCTCAACCTGCATTATCTGCCCGTATCCTTTTCCGATCCGGACAACGTCACCCCGGATATACCGAGGTAGCCTGACGGAATAGGTCACCCTGAACAGTTTTTTCCCTGCCTTTTCACCGATCAACTTAGGGTGTGTTGTATACCGCCCCCCGAGTCGCTGGACAACTGCCTGTGAAATTGCGAGCCCTATCTGCTGGGAACCGATAGTGATATCAAGCCCTTCACGTGTCTCCTCCATTTCAGAAATATAGGAGAGCCGGTCACCGCCTGCCTGCATCCCGTCCTCGACTTCGGTCGCAATCTGCTGGGCCATAATTACTTCGTGTGGCAATAATTTTCTTCCCTGTGCCCTGACCTGTACAAGCCCTTCATAATAACTGCCGCTAATCCGGTTGCACCGGTTACATTGCTCTTTCTGCCACGCGATCTCGATGATCGCGTCAGCCTCGACATTCTGCCCGTAAAGTAACCCTCTTACATGAACTTCGGCATACGAACGGTTGAGCGTCCTGTCCCGGATAACAATGCTGATTGCCGGGAACTTCACATCCGGGTGAAAATGGACTGCGGCCCTTACAATTTCAGGTCCAATTTCATCCCGGCCCCGTTCAGTATCAGTCCAGGTACTTCCATTCTTCTGGGAGTTACACGTGGGACAATGTACACTGGTCACTCTTGGATCAAAAGTGACCCATGTCGTGGATGAGCCCCTGCAACGACCGCATAATCCTTCACCCTCAACCGGGCCCCCACACCGCGGGCAGATACAGTCCTGGATAGTCATGTCATACCCTTACAATCTGTGCGTGCGGAATGCCTTCAATTATCAGGCATCCCGAACGTTCTACCAGCCCGAGACCTACTGCAACTGCAACAGCCTGTTCACCAATCAGGTTGATGTTGTTCCCATCCCGGATAGCCCGGATTACATCCCCCTCGTCCGCTGGCGTAGTACCATAGAAGAATTCGCTGACATGGAGCTCGAGGTCCCCGTGCCTGAGCCTCCGGTCGAGCAACTCCCGGTCACAGGCCGCAACCACGGTTGAACCATCGGATGCCCGATGAACTTTTAAATACATTGATCAGATATGGGCGGAGGCGTGTATTAAA
>JBAXTR010000280.1:0-3140 GCA_037130095.1 Methanomicrobiales archaeon | reverse complement strand
ACCCTATAATTATATTGCGGTATAAATCAATAAAATTTTTGGAAAAATAATGCAGACTGCCGGAATTATCATTGTTCGGGGAATTGTCCAGGGGGTCGGGTTTCGGCCTTTTGTCTTCCGGAAGGCGGTAGAATTCGGCATCAGCGGGTCGGTCACAAATCTCGGGAGTGAAGTCGAGATCAAGGCATCCGGGATACGGTTTTCTGAGTTTTTAGGGGCGGTCTCGCGTGGCCCACCGATGTCACGGATAGACACGGTTGAAGTCCACCCCCTCAACGGAACCATTCCCACGGATTTTATTATAGAGCCCAGCAGGGAAGGGTCACTATCAGGAATGATCCCCCCCGATATTGCGACCTGTATGGAATGCATCCAGGATATTGACCAGAAAGGAGGTAGGTACGAAGGGTACTGGGCTACTTCCTGTGTAAACTGTGGTCCACGGTACAGTATCATCCGTTCACTACCCTATGACAGGGAAAGGACATCCATGGCTTCATTTCCAATGTGCCCTGCATGTGAGAGTGAGTATGGGAACCCGGGTTCCAGGCGACATCATGCCCAGACAATCGCCTGCAGGGAGTGTGGCCCGGGGCTCAAACTGCTTGACCCGTCCGGCAACGAGATCACAGCTCATGACCCGGTAATGGAAGCAGCCACCCTCCTTGACCAGGGCCACATTCTCGCGATACGGGGGATAGGGGGGTTCCACCTGGTCTGCATTGAGCAGTCGTCGGGTGAACTCAAACGGCGGCTGGGGCGGACGGAGCAGCCTTTCGCGGTCATGGTCAGACCTGATATCATCGATCAGATCGTCCATGTAACACCCGAAGACCGGATATTACTCAACGGACCGGAACGGCCAATCGCCGTGATGGCAAAGCGGGACCCATCATCTCACATCGAGATCAGTAACCTCCACACTCTCGGGTGCATGCTTCCCTATACCGGCCTCCACCACCTCCTTTTCCACCACCTGAAAAACCCGCTCCTCATCATGACAAGTGCAAATATGCCCGGGTACCCGATGGTGACAGACATCGACCAGGCAATGGCGAAGATGAACAGGGACGTGGACTATTTCCTTACCCATGACCGGGTGATCGTCAACCGGTGCGACGACTCGGTGGTGCGCGACGGTCATATCATCAGGCTTTCCCGGGGTATTGCCCCGAAAAGGACGAAGATCGATCTCGGGGACCGGACAATTCTCGGGGTAGGCCCGGAGTTAAACTCAAACGCGACGATTTACAAGGAGGGATTTACCGTAACTTCCCCCCACGTGGGAAACGTGAGAAACCCGCAGACCTTCGCGTACCTGCATGAGACGATTGAGAACCTGGGACGGTTACTGGGTGCAGAATATGATATCATTGCCCATGATGCACACCCCCAGTTCCTGTCGACACGCTATGCCCAGCGGCTCGCGGAGGAGACCGGGGCAGAACTGGTCGCAGTCCAGCACCACCGGGCACACATCGCTGCGACGACCACGAAACCCTGTATAGGGATTGCGATCGACGGGGTCGGTTATGGTGATGACGGGACGGTCTGGGGCGGTGAAATTTTCGCTGGCCAGGTACCGGATTACAAGCGGGTGGGCCACCTCGAAGTTGTCCCGATGCCCGGCGGCGACCTGGCAACCCGGTTCCCGGAGCGGATGCTCTACGGGATCCTGCCGGAAGACAGGGTACTTGAGCTCCTCGCGGACCGTGGGTGGACTGACATCGAACTCGGGGTACTGGCAAAACAACTGGGACAGGAGGTAAATGTCACGGACACGAGCAGCACAGGGCGTGTACTGGATGCCGTATCAGCACTTCTCGGGTTATGCCGTGAACGAACCTATGACGGGGAGCCCGCGATGAAACTCGAATCGGCCGCATGCCTTGGTACCGCAACACCATGGGACCTCCAATTTATCACGACAAACGGGGCAGAGGTCTTATCTACCCGTTCACTGTGTCGTGAAGCGTTCAACCAGTTAAAACGGACAGCTCCCGTGGATCGGCAGGGAGTTTATGACATTGCTGCTTCGTTCCAGTATAATCTTGCCAGAGGAATCGCAACCATTGCCATCAATGCCGCAGGTGAAACAGGGCTTGAAGATATTGCCCTGTCTGGGGGCGTGGCCATCAACAGTGCAATCAGGAACACAATTCGGGATGAGATCGTTAAATCAGGATATAATTATGTCGTAAATCGGGAGTACCCCCTCGGAGACGGGTGTATCTCATATGGCCAGTGCATCTGCGCTGCAATGGGTAAGTAGCGGTGATTATTAGACCTGTTGTAAGGGTCTCCCCGATAGAACCTGTTTCATTCCCGTTTCACTATACGGATCGTCCCGGGCAGCAACATATGACGCATCCCCTCGTATTCAGATAGGAAAAAATAATTGAAACGGGTCAATAATGCAGTTGAATAGAATACATTTTTTCTTAAAAAAAAGGTTTTATCTTAAAGAGTTGGGAATAGTTTCCTGACCCATGATGGCAACCAGGTATGGTAGGACCAAGAGCCCGGAGCCGTCGTGACCACAGTCGTTGGTACAGTTGTGACATAGGTAGTGGTTGTCGTAGAAACGGTTGGTACAACAGGGGTCCCAGTAGTTCCGGGAGTGATCGGAATAATAACGCCAGACCCGGGGGTGAGCCGTTTTGAGACTGTTGTCATAGAACTCACTTTTGCAAAAAACTCCGCCTGTAAATCATTATATCCGGCATGTTTGAAGACCACCTGGTGCGTTCCGACCGGTATTGCCATGATAGTCGGGGTAACCACATTTGCCAGGGCCCCATCAACGAAAATTGCTGCTCCCTGGGGGGTGGTAGAGAAATAGACCTGCCCGGTTGGCCCTGTAGGTGCGGGCATTGCCGGTATTAGCGTCTGAGTTACCGGGGTGGTCTGACCTGCAGTCACCGTTACCGGCTGGCTTGCATCAACATACCCCGACAATTTGATTAACACCGTGTGCGATCCGGGGGTTATCCCTGTCAATGTCGTACTGGTAACCTGTCCCGTACTTACTCCGTCCAGGAATACTGTCGCTCCTGTTGGAGCCGAGCTGACCGAGATGGCACCCGTTGTTGATGGTTGTGAAACAGGGGTTAGCGTCAGCGATACCGGGATTGTAACCC
>JBAXTR010000028.1:0-13516 GCA_037130095.1 Methanomicrobiales archaeon | reverse complement strand
TCCCTGCTGGTATCAGGTGCACTTGCCGCCTGCCTGGCATACCCGGTGACCATATGGCTGTCCGGGTATGCCGACCGTCTGAACGGGATAGATGGAACGTTACTGAATTATACTGCGATAGGGCTGATCGTAGTTATCAGTTTCCTGATAGCGGGTCCATTTGGTCTTTTCATACTACTCCTGGCGGTAATTGTCGGGCATCTCCCACGGATGGTTAATATTTCACGGGTGTTTTGCATGGGGGCAATCATGGTGCCGGTAATCCTGTATTCATTTGCCATTGGTGGTTTCTGAAGGGATGCACCAGTCAAGGTTTGTAGATCCTGATCCCGGGAGAGTAATGTACATATTATAATAGTTGGGAATAACCCAGTTATTCCCATGCAGTCGTACTGGTTTGGCGATGTAGATGAAAACGGGTGTACACCATACCGGGGAGGGCCGGAGGCCTTGGCAAAACGGCTGGAAACCATTAAAACCTCTCCTGGTATGTTTGTCCCGTTCGACTGGAGAAGCGCATCCAGATGCAGCTTTACATCAGATCGCGGTGAGTATATCAGGAAATTGCGGGAGCTCTGCTTTTTCCTGGCTGATGCGGGGATCACCCGGCAGTATGAAAGCCGGGACGCAGAACTGCTCCAGATGGTGCGGACACTTGACCAGCTGGATGAAGTCTCAAATGTGCTCACCGAGCGGGCAGTCGAGTGGCACAGGATAAACAACCCTGCGTTTTCCAGGAAGTATATGCGCCTGCCGAGGCAGAAACTGCTACCGATGATGAAACGGGGGGGCAGCCCGGCATTCCGCCATATTATCAGTGAAATTGAAAACCTCGCGTCAGCCCGTACGGATCTCATGAAGGAGGTGTCACGGCGTGCAGACGAGGTAGTGCCTAACTGCAGTGCCCTTCTTGGCGGCCTTGTGGCTGCACGACTGGTCTCACAGGCAGGGAGCCTTGCAACGCTCTCAAGCCTTCCCGGGAGTTCAATACAGGTACTCGGGGCACGCACGGCACTCTTCTCGCATATGAGAGGTGGTACTCCGCCACCAAAACATGGCATCATTTTTCAGCACCGGCGGGTCCACAATGCACCGAAAGAGGTCAGGGGGAAGGTGGCACGGGTGCTTGCGGCAAAGCTGGCAATAGCTGCACGTCTTGACCAGTACCGGCAGGAGCTTGCGCCTGAGTTCATAGAAACCGCACAGGCTGCGATTGACAAAGCAGGGAGTATGACATGATCTGGGTTGAAAACGTTCTGGTATCAGCCGGGGAAGGAGGTGTCTACGGTGAGCGGATGCTTCAGGAATACCGCATCTGGGACCCTTACCGGAGCAAACTTGCAGCATATTACTACCTTGGGGGCGAGTTTGAACTTACCCCTGACCTTGTCGTATTGTACCTTGGTGCTGCAAATGGTACAACCGTCTCTCACGTTGCCGATTACGCCGGGACGGTATACGCAATCGAATTTGCCCCCCGTCCAATGCAGGACCTTGTTGCAGTGGCCCGAAGGAGGAATAACGTGGTCCCGCTGATGGCCGATGCAGCCCGGCCGGACCGATATGCCCCCCTCCTTGAGGTTGCCGATCTCATGTACCAGGACATCGCCCAGCCTGAACAGGTCACCATTGCAATACGGAATAGTATATTCCTCAGGGAGGGAGGCCGGATGCTGATCATGCTGAAAACAAGAAGTATTGATACCACTGAGGAGCCTGGACTGGTACTGGAACATTCGGTATCTGAACTTGAAACGGCCGGAATTTCCGTGCTTGATACAAAATGGCTCCACCCGTATCACAAGGACCATGCTGCGATTTTATGCCTGCCTGCCGGTGACTCTGGCAGTGGGCCTTCCAGGACATAGTCCTCTATTGCCAATTCCCAAAGATTATTTTTGAAACACTACTATCTGGCCTTATCTGTTGGCATTTTTGCATAAATCAACAGGGCCCATGTTACAACGTAGTCCAGCAAAAGAGTAGCCCGGAGCAGATTCGAACTGCTGTCCCGAGATCCAGAGTCTCGGATGATTGACCGCTACACTACCGGGCTGTGTTCTCCTATTTTGTTGCCGCCCAAGACTAATTAACTTGACTGATTAGTCTCTTCAGATACGCGATCCCGGGCATTTTCCGCATGCATCACAGACCTCGCGTATCGGTCGGATATGCTCCCCCCTCCGGCAGAACGGCTCAATGTCGTTGATATCCCGTTTATAGTAAATGTGGGGGACAAGCGCGATATGAGTATAGGACCCGGGTATTACTTTGAGCTGCTGTGCGATGTATTCCTGCAGGTGGACAAGGGCAAACATATTCGCTCCGGCTGCGGTCAGCATGTCGTTACTCCTGAATACAACTTTCATCTGGAGTTTATTGTCCCGGATTATGCACTGAACCAGTTGCAGGCAGGGGCAGTTTGAAAGGGGCTCGTCGGAAACAGGGTTCCATGTGATAGCGAGTGCCCTCCTGCTCCGGGGGGAGGACGAAAGCTTACTAATTATATATGATACCTGGTCCACTTCGACAGGTGATCCCTCGTATGACAGCGGTTCTCCCCAGTGAAAAAGCCGGCCATGGTAATCATACTCAAATACAGAACCTGACCCGTCGATCAGGTCATGGGCGTATTTCTCCATGAATCTCTGCTGGAATCTTGATGCAGGGCTCACCAGCGGTCCGGTAAGGGGGTTATCGACTTTCATTGCAACCTCCTCAAATTCTACCGTTGCCTCATTCTCTTCAGTGACGAGAGGGAACCCCTTCTCGAGTATCATCTTCACTACCAGCTCGTGGGCACGGGAGATACTCGGAGCCCTGATAATTCTCATGCTTCAGATGTTTGGATCTCGTGAATATATAGGGTACGATCAGTGGGTGATAAGGCAGGAGACGCCCATATTATATGTGGTACTTTCGGGAGATCCTGATTCTTTAAGCGTATATGGCACTGTGCGCGTAACAGCAACGGTATTCGGGTACATCAGGATTGCTCCGGAGGGTGTGCCGTACCCCCGGGAAGATGAAAACAGGGGTGTTATACCCCCGGATTTTGCCCAGCACCCCATACAACCGCATAATATTCCCTGCGATCAACCAAAAAAGATATATTAGGTGTTCCACTAATATTGATTCATATTCCGTTATTCGGAGTATGGAGCACTGTGAACCGTTAATCGACAGGTGTCGAACCTGATCCGGTTTGGGTGCATTGGATTGAACGTACAGAACTATGGACATTGAGTAAGGAGGAAAATACATGACTAAGCGATTAAGCATAGCACTGATGATGTGCGTGGCTCTTGCAATTCTTGTTGTACCTGCACTTGCAGGTAATGCACAGAATGTATCAGTTGGCCAGAACGTATTCATCGGTGAACAAGGCCTTAATTTAATTGGGATCCCATCAGGGACCGTCCTGTCATATTATACAGGTTCCCAGACCGTGGGCTCAAGTGCCCCGGCAGCAACAGTGACCGTTGGAAACGCAGCCAGTTTCTATGTAGCGCCGTCTGACTTCGTCGGACGTACAGGAAACTGGTACTTCGCGTCCCCGTCTACACAGGTAGCACTTGTTGTAAATGAGCCTACACAGACTATTTCGGTCTATGACCAGCAGTCTGGAAAGGACGTTACAGGGAAGAGTGTTCCAGCAGGAGATTTCCTTATCTTCCGTATGGAAACCAGCCTTAACGTAGTTCCAAATGAACGTGGAATTACCAACCCTGCGGACATGAAATACACCATCAAGGTAAAGACCTCGGATGGGACTGTCTACACCTACCTGTATCAGGACGTATCAAACCCAGCACTTCCACTGATCAACCAGTTACCGAATGCAATGCCATATTACTGGAACGGCATTCAACTCGTGCTGAACAGCAAGAAAGGATGGGCAACAGGGGCTCTCGGCACTGAAGGTAACAGACTTTACAAGGCCGGCGGCTACACATTCACATCAGAATGCAACCTTAACGGGATGAAGGACAACTACAAGGACGCATCCGGTAACGACTACACCGGAAAGACGATCTCCGCAACCAAAACCATCACCATTGCATCTGACACCGTGAAGATTGAGGCCAGCAAGGACTCAGTCGTTCGTGGCAACCCATTCTCAGTGACCATCACTGGTAAGCCAAACAGTGCATACTACCTCTGGGTTAAGGGAACCGGTTCAATGACAGGCAACGCCCTTGACCAGCCCCCCAGCATTGTTCTCGCGCAGGACAGCGTAGCGAAAGATGCAAACGCTGGACCATTCACCATTGGTGCGTACGTATACCAGGGTTCAAGCAAGACTATCCAGTCCGATGTACCGAAGTACTACGGTGCTACCGATGTCAACGGAACAGTCTACTATGCATTAGTCACCCTGTCCAACTCCGGTACCCGTACAGTAGGGTTCACAACTACGAAGGACACCAAGGACAAGAAGTACACTATCCGTGTAGAACGGCCTGAACCATACAACCCGCCAACATCAAACACTGGCACCGACAGGACGTTCAAGAGCGATGAAGTCGATGTAAAGATTGAGAAGGGCGCAGTCACCGTCGTGGCAGCCGGCACCCAGAACTACTTCCTCGGAGAAGAGGTCAAGTTCACCGGGACCAACTCAGAGACCGACTACACGTACCTGTTCATCACCGGTCCAAACCTTCCATCAAACGGTGGACGGATGACCAACCCGCGTGAATCTGTAGTATCATGGCTCCCAGAGACCTTCTCGCCATCAGATGTCCTTGAGGACAACACCTGGGAATACAAGTGGCAGACTGCAAACCTGAACCTTGATGCAGGTACTTACACTGTTTACGCAGTTGCAACACCAAGTGACAAGAACATGCTCTCTGACACCCAGTATGCAACCGTATCAGTCATCATCAGGAAACCATTCATCAGCGCACAGGCATCACAGTCTGTAGTAGCATCTGGTGACAAGCTGTACATCCGTGGAACCGCTGCAGGACAGCCCACACAGGGAGTTGCAGTATGGGTACTCGGTAAGAACTATGTTCTCTACAGCACCACCAGTGTCAACGCTGACGGCACCTTCGAGTATGAAGTCTCCCAGGGTACAACCGGAGGCATGACAGCAGGTCAGTACTTCGTCGTCGCACAGCACCCGATGTATAACGAGCAGTTCGATGTCTGGCCCGGGTCATCCGTTGCTGGAAAGAACCTCCAGGATCTCGTCGTAGGCACCTACCCGGTATACGGAAACACCCTGTTCAAGTTACAGGGCGCAGGCAGCCTCCAGGGATCTGATGCAGCAGAAGCACTCGTCCAGGCACTCAACAACCCAAGCGTTGATGATACCTACGCGAAGCTCCAGTTCCTCGTCGAAGTACCAAAGATCACTGTTCTCCCGGTCGGCGAGAAGCAGGTTGGGGACAAGTTCTCAGTCGCAGGAACCACCAACCTTGCAGTCGATGATGAGCTCCTCGTTGAGGTTTACTCTTCGTCCTTCAAGCCAACCACAAAGACCCAGAGCGGTGAATTCAGCGGAGCAACCGGAACTGTAAAGGTCCAGAAGGGAACCGATGGCCTGAACAAGTGGTCCTTCCCAGTAGATGCAGCAGCCTTCAAGCCCGATGAGTACATCGTGTCGGCAGCAGGCATTACTGTAACAGGAGCACAGACCTCAACTCTGTTCAATGTCGTCGAGTTCAAACCAACACCCGTTCCGACCACAGTGGTAACCACTGTAGCCAGCAACAACACACCGGTCCCGACAACCATAGTGCCAAAGACCACAGTCCCAACCGCCAAGCCGACAACTCAGCCTGGATTTGGTGCACTGATTGCACTGATCGGTCTCGGAGCTGTAGCATTCCTCGTAGTGCGCAAGCACTAACCTAAAATCTAATTTTTTTTTAAAAGGGCCACCTGTGGATCAGGATATGGGCCATTTGATGAAGTCCTGATACCATTTCAAAACTTCCTGGCTGTTTTCTGGTGTAAACAGTTTTATCAAAAAAGGGTGAACCCATGCGGTTTTCAACGTTCCCGATTAAAAGGATTGGACCTGCTGCCTCAACCCCTCCTGCAAAAAGTCCGATGCCGTTACAATAAACCGGAAAAATGCTTGTTATTGGCCTCGTCTCTTTTATGATGTATAAAAACCCAAGGTAACGATAATGATGATTTGCATTGCTTTTACGAGCAGGCAGGGATAGGGAATGAAATTAACAGCACGATTACTTGACATTGCAGACAGCGGGGTTCTTCTTAATACGGCCGATGCAAGGAATCTCGGGGTCCTTCATGGAGACCGTGTCCAGGTCCTTAACGCAGCATCAGGCATCTCAACTGCGGCATATATTGACATTACTACAACTCTTGTACCCCAGGGGACCGTTGGCATCTACCGGGTCTGTAACGAACGGTTATGCGTCATTGATGGTGTTTCCCTTGAAGTCAGGGAAGCTACGCGACCCCAGTCTCTTGAATATATTACGAAAAAGATGAACGGAATGCGGTTATCTAAAGAGGAGACGTACCAGATAATCAAGGATGTCGTCTCTGATGACCTCAGTCCTGCCGAACTTACTGCCTATATAACGGCAAGTTACATTAATTCCCTTGATATGGATGAGGTTGAGCACCTGACCCGGGCCATGGTGGACACGGGAGAACGCTTAAACTTCCATACCCACCCGATTGTTGATAAACATTCAATCGGTGGCGTACCCGGAAATAAAATTTCCCTGATCGTAGTCCCTATCATTGCTGCAAGCGGGTTAAAAATTCCGAAGACCAGCTCAAGAGCGATTACCGGTGCAGGTGGTACAGCTGACCTGATGGAAATTCTCGCACCTGTGGCATTCTCAGCAACCGAGGTACAGAGGATGACCCTGAAGGTCGGCGGGACAATTGTATGGGGTGGTGCAACGAATATTGCCCCGGCGGATGACAAGATCATTGTCCAGGAGTACCCGTTCAAAATAGATGCACGAGGTCAGATGCTGGCCAGTGTAATGGCGAAAAAGCTGGCTATTGGAGCAGACCTTGTGGTTATTGATATCCCGGTCGGGCCGAATACCAAAGTTGCAAATCTCCAGGAGGGGCGGAAATTAGCTCGTGAATTTATTGAAATTGGTGACCGGCTCAATATCCGTGTTGAATGTGCTGTGACGTACGGGGGCTCCCCCGTTGGCAGGGCCATTGGGCCCAACCTTGAAGTGATGGAAGCCTTAAAAGCGCTTGAAGGAAACGAGGAACCCGGTTCGCTGATCCAGAAAAGCCTCGCAATTGCAGGGATTGCCCTGGAGATGTCAGGCAAAGCAGCTGCCGGAGGCGGATTTAACTTTGCAAACGAGATTTTAAGAAGTGGTAAGGCACTTGAAAAACTGCGCCAGATAATCGAAATCCAGGGTGGTGACCCCAAGGTGACCTCATCGGATATCCTGCCCGGGAAACATGAGTACGTAGTCAGGACCCAGACTGCCGGATATGTCACCGATTTCAATAATAAGTCATTAATTACGATTGCCCGCCTGGCCGGCGCCCCGCATAATACTGGGGCCGGAGTCCTCCTTCATGCCAAGAAAGGCAATAAGGTGGAGGCAGGAGACCCGATCTTTACCATCTATGCAGAGAGAAAATGGCAACTTGACAAGGCGGTTGAGGAAGGGAGAAGACTAATGCCTGTAGTGGTCGAGGGTATGCTCATTGACCGGGTGCCAGGTGATTACAAATGGCATTAACAGTAATACATGCGATTTGGAGAGATCAAACTATTTTTGTGGTCGGGAATCAGATAAAATATAAATCATGGGCTCAAAAATATAATTCGAGGGATTTATTCGTATGAAGGTACCCTGCCGTCTGATATTTCTGGTCCTCTGTGTTCTCCTGCTTGCTGGTAGTGCACAGGCTGCTACCCTCTTTGTGAATGTGTTTGAAAAGACAACCAACGTTACCGCGATACCATATGCATCCGTTTTTGTTAACGGTGCCCTTGCCGGAAAAACCGGTGCTGATGGCATCTTCGCTTTCTCACACCCAGGCACTTCTTCTATAACCGTCAAAGTAATGAAGCCCGGGTATGAAACCTGGGAAGATGACGTTGGCATGGCTGAATCTTCAATTCTCGTTCAGCTGAAAAAGAAGGAACTGGCACTTAATATTGGCATTTTTGATGCTGACACGGCTATACCTATCTCAAATTCACAAGTACGGGTAATGGGGCCGAATATCACAGAATCCCAGAAAATGACTGATATGAACGGGTCCGTCACATTTCCCGCACAGGCAGCGAGTATCTACAACGTCCAGATCAGTGCCCCGAATTACCAGAACCGGAATGAAATTATCGAAATGGGAATGGAAGGAAAAAACATCCAGTACCTTCTTATCCGGGGTGACAGGTTTTCAATTCTCGCAAAAAGTGCAGCTGACCAGACCCCGATCGCAAATGCAGAAGTGTTCATTGACGGTGCATCCAAGGGTAAAACCGATGGGAAGGGAATACTGTCTCTTGAAATTCCACGGAATAAAGTATACAATATTAAAATAACAAAGCCAGGGTTCACTGATTATTTTGAAAAGAAAATGATCAGCGATAGCGAGGCTGTTGTTACCGCTTCAATGGCCATTGCACCGTACCAGGCCTCAATATTTGTATTCGATGAAACGAAGGCACCTGTGCAGGGAGCTGCTATCATCATTGACGGGAAGACACTTGGGAACACCAGCCAGTATGGAAAGTATACGTTCCATGACCTCCCCTCAGGGCAGTACGTCCTTGAAGTTAAGCACCCCGGATTTTCATCCCTGAGACGGGAAATTGGGGAGGATGACCTTGGGAAGGACATCACCGTGGAATTACCCTTTAAACAGGCAGACCTGACAATTTTTGTTGAGGATGAAGGGTATCATGTGATACCCGGTGTTTCGATCACCCTGAATGGCAGGAATGCAGGTATTACTGATGATAATGGGGCTGTGAATACAAAGGTCAAGGTAAGTACCGAATATAATGTCACAGCATCAATGAAAGGCTACAAGCCTGTCACAATGACGGCCGGGGTAGATCCCGGGAATACTTCGTCAACAATTACCCTTTCAATGGAAAAAGATCTCAATCTTGGCCTGTTAATGACCGCAGGCCTGATCATTGCAGTTATTATCATTATTATTCTCGTGATACTGCTTGTTGTCAGGAGAAAGCCCAAAGCCCGGTCTTCCCACGGGGACAGCAAGAGTCATGGGAGTACCGGTGGCGGTAAAAAAGGTGAGATCTAATCAGATCAATCACCATCTCTTTTTCCGCTGTAAAATACCGGAAGGGTCTACGCCTGATTTTTAAAGTTGCCGGCAACCGGGGATTTTCCCGGCGAAAAAATTACCCGGTTTGACAGGAATACCTTGGAAATTAAAAATACGTCAGCGGACCCAGCGGGAATCGAACCCGCGTCCTTGGGTTCGAAGCCCAAGAGGATGTCCTCTACCCTATGGATCCAACCCTTGCTTATTTTAATCGTAACCTATTAAGCGTTTTTCTACCGACTGAGTAATTATGATTCTATCTGCATCTGAGATAGTTGAAAGACTCAGGGAATCAGGCAGTTTAAACGACCTGCCAGATGAGTGCTGCAGTGATACAGCCTCCTGCGAATGTCATTGCAGAGGAGCACCTGCTGGTGTGAATGGTACGGTCTCACGCCTTCCCGGTGCAGATGGCCGCGATCTTATCATTAAACCCTTCTCCCCTGATTGTCTCCAGCCTGCATCCTATGACCTCAGGGTGGCGCATGGCATGGTCCTGCCACGGGGTTCATGCAGTCTTGTTCCCACGCTGGAATGGGTGGAGTTACCCGTTGATCTCGCTGCTACTCTTCGGTGCCGGTCATCATTCGGCCGGAAGGGAATTATGATTGGAGCAGGCTTCGTTGACCCTGGGTTCCGGGGCCAGCTGACACTTTGCCTTGTCAATATGGGGGCTGAAGATGTGCCCCTGGTTCAAAATAACCGGGTTGTCCAGATGATTATCCACGAAGTGAAAGGTGGAAACAGGCTCTACGATGGCCGGTACCAGGACAGCTACGGGGTAATTCAGTCAAGGGATTGACAAATATCTGAAAAATTCAAAGGATTGTTGAGATTTACCTGTAATCCAACAGGACAGGTTCGTAGGGATAAAAGGTTGATCCAATCAGCAGACAGATCAACTTTAAAGGAATAGAACCCAGAATTAACAAAGAAGGAATTCAACGTTCGTGAATATGGGAATGTCAATGAGAACCGATAATGTACCTGGAGATTTGACTTTTGTGAGGCTGCATGATCCGTACAGAGCGTAAATATATCGAGATCCTCCGGATCCTTAAAGATCACAGTGAACCGGTAGGCGCCAAGCGTCTCAGCGAGATCATGGCTGAACGTGGTTTTATCCTCACCGACCGTGCAGTCCAGTATTATCTCCAGTACCTGGACGAGATGGGTTTCACCGAGAAAGTCGGTAATATGGGGCGTATCCTGACTGCAGCCGGGATCGCAGAGACCGATTATGCCCTGGTCGGGGACCGTATCGGATTCATTATTTCAAAACTCGAGCGACTGGCGTTCAGGACCACCTTCGACCCGGAAACCGCGACCGGGGATGTGGGATATAACCTTTCGATTGTCCCCAAAGACCAGGAAGAACTGGTTATTTCAGTTTTCGATGAAGTAATAAAGGCCGAATGTGGTTTCTTCAGTTCCTACCGGATCGTTGATCACGACCCGAGGGTCCCGTCAGACTCGATCGGTATTATGACGATCTGCAGTATCAGTATGGATGGAGTATTCCAGAGAAATGGCATCCCGGTAAAAATGGCCTATGGCGGCAGGTTATTAATTGAAAACGGCCTGCCGACCTCATTTCTGGACCTTATAGGTTACCGGGGGACCACGATCGATCCTCTCCAGTTGTTTGTTTCAGCAGGACTGACATCGATCAGGACCCTTGTCCGTACAAAAGCCGGTATAGGGCTTGCCAACGTCCGTGAAGTCCCCTGCACTGCAGAAGACCGGGTAAAAGAGCTGACCCTTTCGATGCGGAAATGCGGGTTCGTATTCCCTGTCCAGATGGGGAACAAAGTCCTTAACCTCCAGACTAACCCCCATCGGATCTCAATTGCATCCTACAGCGGGATGAACTTTATCGCAAATGCAACAGAGCAGGGTGTTCATATAACCACGGAAATCGGTGCTGGCAACATCAGTTTTTCAAAAATTGTTGACATGGTGTAACCACCCGGTCCCCGGGACCCGGATTTTTCTCCTACCCTGCTGACCGTTTCCCCTGTTTTGTCCCTCGCCATAAACGGGAACTATAGGGTTGAATCAATTTTTCACTGCTTCTCATCCATTTTTTTCAAATCTTCACGGGCCCGTGCAACTACCGAGGCAAGGTCTGTTTTCATTGTTTCTTCAACGGTTACTGCCGGTGCGTTTCTTATGGTTACAGGTGTATCCTGTTTGATTTCCTCATTACCGGGTATCGTCAACGTGGTCGCGGCATCCGATGGTCGCTCCGGAATATCAGGAATGGGTTTAATCTGGCCAATATTATCCGGAATTGGTCTCCCGGGTTCATATATGGTGGTTACCGTATTATCTGGACCTGGAATCCCCGGATCTCCCGGAACTGCCACAGCTGTTTTTTCCGTGGTCTTGTGCCGGTTAAAAAACCGGATTCGTTTTACCGGTGACCGATCCGGTACGGGTATGGGTGCGGATGATTTTTGTTGCCCCAGGTCAGGTCCCCGGGTATGGATAGATGTCTGGATGTTCTCCTGGCTGGCACTGGTGGTACCTGCAATGGTGCCATGGAACCCGCTTGTTTTCGGCACGCCAGTCTCCCGATCCCCTTTCATGTATGCCTGTCGATGCCACTCCTGTTCCCAGCCGGGATTTTCCAGCGAATAGTCATCCCTGATTGCCCGGATTTCCTTAATCCGGGGAATATTTGTAAGACCTGCAAGGATGATGATAATCGCAATATACCGGGTGTTTTTTACAGGGTAATCCCCGGACCGCATCTCCATGCCCGCGATACTTCGGTCTATCCACTTCCTGACGGTCATGAATCCTTTCAGGCTGATCGCCTGCGATGGCCCTGCAACAAGGATGAGTGCTTTTTCTGCGCTTGTCAAATCGCATGGGATAGAAATATTTTCATAAATAGCCTCTTTTGCCAGGTCCACAAGCCTTTCAGCCTTTTTATGGCCCGATTCCACCCGGGCCCCCGAAGGGTTGAAGAGACTGCCGATATGAAATTTCTCTCCAGATGTATCTGCTGCAGCATATCCAATGGCAATAAACCCCATTCCCCGGATGGTATTGAGGATTTCACCTGCGTCAAGGACGACCTCTCCGGTTTCTATCTCCCCACCTTCGTTGATCTCGCCAGCCCTGAGCAACAGCCCCAAGCGCCTTGCGATACCGGTATTGGCATTTTTATATAGCCCCTGCCTGTCATCAGCAGGTTCGGTTTTTGAAAGAGGATTAAGTCTCTGAAACGCAGCCTGCCTGGTTTTCTTCCCACCAGTTCCCGGATGGACAGGTAATTTTTCATTATCGAATAGAATGATACCTTCGACCAGCGGGAGAAGCCGGTCAATGTCCTGCGCAGCCTTTGTGGAAGTCCGCTTCCCTTCTTCAAGTGCAGGGAGGGTAACAAGTCCGAATATGGGCTCAACGACCGTTGACCTGATCTTTTCAAGGATGGCAACTCCGATGCCAGCCATGGTCCCTCCTGCTCCGGTGCAAAGAATAATTGCATCCTTATCGCCGGTATCGAGATTATGGAGCAGGTTGAGGATCTCATCGGTCGTAATATCATCCGTGATATCATCGGTCAGCAATGAAACAGAGGGAAAATATATTCTCTTACCCGCCGGAATATGGGCGAGGTGATTGAGGGTGCCTGCATCGCGATCGATTGCAATGGCCTCAACACATGAGACCTTACTGAACTGGCGATCCTGGCCATAGAGCATATCTGCTATCCTGCATCCTGCTCCTCCAAGGCCAATCGCAAATATCCGCATGCTAATCCCGTCTGCTCCTTAGGTATGGTTCTCTCTATTACGCAGGACGGTGGGTGACTTGATTCCAATAAATCCCATCGATCCTCCTGGAACTATTTCCATGACCTGTGCAATTGCCGGTATCCCTGATATCAGTACCGCGTGACTCAGGACTCTTTTTTTCCCGTGAATACTATTCTATTCCAAGATTTTTAACTAATCTCTTAAAGTGTTTGTGATAGGCGGATTTTCTCCTCCCATTCTCCAGTTAATTCAAGGGCTTTTAAGTACTTCTCTTCTCCCCGGGTTCTGGCCGGCAAGATCGTCCTTTACAATATCCGGATAGGTCTCATCTCACTGCGTTCCGGATATTTTTACAGTTCCAATACCCCATGTGCGTATGGAAACTCCCCGGAATACGCCGGCCTGTTAATAATTGCACTTCAAGGAGAAAGGAAAATAATAATTTATTTAAACGTATGGACGATAGG
>JBAXTR010000279.1:0-3142 GCA_037130095.1 Methanomicrobiales archaeon | reverse complement strand
AACCAATATTATGTGTTGGCAGTCAGAAAGCAAGGTAAGTAATTATAAATAATGTCAGGGTTTAGTTATTCATAATGTCAAGCAAGAACGTCGTTGACCAGATGCTCGAGCGTATCGATGCAGACCTTGTAAAGTTTATACGCCTCCAGTTTACCGATGTGCAGGGGCAGCCAAAGAATGCCGCGATACCGGTTGAACAGGCAGAAAAAGCTCTCACTGATGGTATATGGTTTGATGGTTCTTCCATCGAAGGCTTCACTCGCATTGAAGAATCAGACATGCTCCTTAAACCTGACCCGGCAACGTATACCATTTTACCATGGCGCTCAAACGATTCACGAGTTGCGCGCTTTGTTTGTGATGTTTACACGTACGGAGGGAAACCATTCGATGGTGATCCAAGGTATATCCTGAAGAAAACATTAGCCGAAGCAAAAAAACTGGGATTTTCATTCAATACCGGACCTGAACTGGAATTTTTCCTTTTCAAGATGGTTGATGGAAAACCAACAACCCAGTTCCAGGACTATGGGGCATATTTCGACCTTGCTCCACAGGATGCCGCGGAAGATGTACGCCGTGATATCGTGCTGGCCCTTACTAAAATGGGTTTTGAGATCGAGATGTCGCACCATGAGGTTGCCGAAAGCCAGCATGAAATCGATTTCAAATATGATGATGCACTGGTAACTGCAGACCGGGTAATCACATTTAAATTTGCAGCAAAAGCCCTTGCACTCAGGAGTGGCCTCCATGCAACATTTATGGCAAAACCAATCGGGGGTATCAACGGAAGCGGCATGCATACACATGGATCGCTTGCAAAGGATGGAAAAAATGCATTCTTTGATCCCAAAGCTCCCAAGCAGCTGTCCCAGACTGCGATGTATTACATCGGGGGGATTCTCGAACATGCACAGGCAATTACCCGTGTCGCAAACCCGACTATCAATTCTTACAAACGTCTTGTTCCAGGGTATGAAGCTCCATGTTATATTTCCTGGAGTAACACAAACAGGTCCGCACTCGTGCGGGTACCAGCAGCACGCGGGAATAGTACCCGGGCGGAATTCAGGAGTCCTGATCCGATGTGCAATCCTTATCTTACGTTTGCATGCATGCTTGCAGCAGGGATTGATGGGATTAAGAATAAAATTGAGCCCCCTGAGAGCACGGATGTGAACATCTACCATTTGAGCGCTCATGAACGAGATAAAATGGGTATTAAAATGCTGCCGGCAAGCCTGATGGAGGCTGGCGCATACCTGAACAAAGATAAAGTCCTGACGAAAACTCTTGGTGATCATGTTATGGACAGTCTTAATAATACCGCCCAGATGGAATCAGATGCCTTCCGTCTCGCTGTCCACCCATGGGAACTCGAGCGCTACCTGGCGAACTATTAATTTTTTTTATTACACCTGATTAGAAAAAACTAAATAGCTAGGTAAATAGGATCCTTCCACTAAGCGGAAAATTCGTGACAACCAGGGAACATCTCACCATGTACCAAAAGAATCTGAATACGGAAAATCTATGTCCATCAGGAACTTGCAGTAATGGTGCTCCGATAGTTCATGAATTACCTGTTAATGAAGGGGCATGGCTTAAAATTGAAGAGGATATGAATTCTTCAGGGATTAGCCATAGAGTCTGTAAGAAAGCTCTTGTTTCGTTACATGTTACACTGGAAGATTCAGAACATGAATGCAGTCTCGCCCCATATTGTAAAAATCATCCAATCCAGAAATGTCTGAAGGATCAGGAACGGGCAAAGGGACAAAATAATGATTTTTAAAAGTTTTGAGGGAAAACTGGTGCTGATATAAATGGCAATTGACAGTGGAGATACCGCCTGGCTCCTTGCATCAACCGCCCTGGTGATGTTGATGACACCGGGTGTCGGACTATTCTATGGAGGCCTTGTTCGTAAAAAGAATTTCATCTCCATGGTTGCGATGTCTTTCGTGGCATTTGCACTTGTAAGCATCCAATGGATTGCCATAGGGTACACAATCGCATTTGGAGGAGATGTATCAGGGGCCATGGGGAATCTATCCCTTGTTGGACTTGATGGTGTCGGGATGCAGCCTGGGCCATATAGCGTTGCTATTCCAGGGCTCCTCTTCATGGCATACCAGTTGATGTTCGCCGCCGTCACAATGGCGATTGTAACATCAGGTATGGCAGAACGGGTAAAATTAAGTTCTTTTATCCTGTTTGCTCTCCTTTGGACCACGCTTGTGTACGATCCCGTCGCACATTGGGTCTGGGGAGGAGGTTGGTTGAGTTCACTTGGATTCCTTGATTTTGCAGGGGGGTCTGTTGTTCACATTACTGCCGGGTTTTCAGCCCTTGCAATTGCATTTGTCGTAGGTAAACGGGCAGGTTTTGGGACCTATGCGATGGAACCCCACAATATTCCAATGACCCTCCTGGGTGCAGGACTGTTATGGTTTGGCTGGTTCGGTTTCAATGGGGGAAGCACCCTAGCAGCCAATGGTCTCGCAGTGAATGCCCTCGTAGTAACTAATACTTCAGCTGCTGCAGGGGCACTTGCATGGCTATTCGCATCATGGATTGGAGGTCATCCCAGTTCCCTTGGAATGGTAAGCGGGGCTATTGCGGGTCTCGGGGCGATTACCCCGTGTGCAGGGTACGTAGGACCACTGGTATCTATCCTTATTGGAGTAGTAGCTGGAATTCTTTGTTACCGGACAATGCTATGGCGCATCGATAAAGGAATGGATGAAAGTCTTGACGCCTGGTCAGTTCATGGAATTGGAGGACTTTGGGGGACAATAGCAGTGGGAATTTTTGCATCAGCTGCCATTAACAGCTACACTGGCCTGATTTATGGAAATGTTTACCAGTTCCTGATCCAAATCGGTGGTGCCCTTTTTATTATGCTCTATTCATTCGGTCTGACATGGGTGTTGGCAACAGTTGTTGATAAAGTGATGGGGCTTCGCGTTTCCGAAGAAGAGGAATATGTGGGGCTTGATCTTTCCCAGCACGGGGAGCGTGCATAAACACGCGAAGGAGGTGATAACAATGAAGATGATAAAAGCAATTATTCGCCCTGAACGCCTTGATTTCGTTAAAAAATCTCTTGAAGATCACGGGTATTATGGTATGACAG
>JBAXTR010000278.1:0-3143 GCA_037130095.1 Methanomicrobiales archaeon | reverse complement strand
GTTGACAAGCTCATGCGGGCAGCCCTGTTATCCGATGAAGAGTTTGTGGTGGTTCTTAATGATATTCTCCGAACGGATTTGAGAATTACTATCCGTGAGTTGTCATCCGAAAGTGGCATCGCCCAGAGTTCCCTCTATAAAATTCTTCATGGCAAACGCTCCCCGAACCTGTCCACGTTGCGGGCGATAGTCCGTGCATTGCGGCGGTATTACCGGCATAACGAGGAAGAATTTATTGGCCTCATTGCAGCACGCCCGGTACTCGATGTCGTTGTCGAGCGGACCGCTGACGTCGAAGGCCACCATATCACTATCCGTGAATATCCGGTGCATACCATGGAGAACGCAATCGTCGCTGCGGTCAGGGCCGAACGGGAAGGTGCTGTGGCAATCGTCTGTGCCCCGATCGTCAGCAGCGTCATTGAACAACTGGTCCACATACCTGTTGCCACGATAATTCCGAAGGAGTCAGTCCAGCGGGCGATCGAGCTCGCCTCAAGAAAAGCGTGGCTTTAATCTCATCCGGCGGCCAATTTATCAGCAGGAGTGATTACGGTCGATGCAGGAAGATGTAGTCAGACGTGGCCGACTATCGGGTAACAGGACAGATGGGATTAACCGGTTCCTCTCATCAATGGATGCGGACCGGAGTATAGCGGGGGCAGATCTGCTCGTGGATATTGCACACCTCCTGATGCTGGAACGACAGGGTGTGACAGACAGGGCTAGTGCAGCCGCTATCATGAAGGTGCTGCTTGGGATGCAGGATACAGGAGTCCCTGTAGAGGCCTTTTCAGAGCATTTTGAGGACATTCATGCAGGTATTGAATCAGTCCTGATCGCTATGGCCGGAGAGGACGCTGGTGGAAGGCTCCATATCGGGCGCTCAAGGAACGATGAGGTTGCCGCCTGTATCAGGCTCCACCTGAGAGACGAACTCATCCAGCAGCTTGGCCTGCTGGTAAAACTCCGGGAGGTTCTTCTCGGATGTGCACAACAACACCGTGAATCATTCATGCCCGGGTTCACCCACTTCCAGCACGCCCAGCCAACAACACTTGCCCATCACCTCCTTGCCTACGAACAGGCATTTTCCCGCGATTTTGACCGGTTGAACGAGGCATATTCACGGGTTAACCGCTCCCCCCTGGGTGCTGCTGCGTTTGCATCTACCGGGTACCGGATTGACCGGGACTATACGGCAGCCCTGCTCGGGTTTGACGGGATTATCATGAATACCATGGACGCTGTTGCGACCCGAGATTTTGCCCTGGAAGTCCTCTCCGCTCTCTCCATCATGATGGCAACCATCAGCAGGCTCTGTGAAGAGCTTGTACTCTGGAGTTCTTCATTCACCGGTTTTGTCACCCTTGATGATTCATTCTGTTCGACCAGTTCAATCATGCCACAAAAGAAAAACCCGGATACCGCGGAGATCATGCGGGCAAAGGCAGGCTCGGTTGCCGGGGCATATACATCGGCCTTGGTGATTACCAAGGGCCTGCCCATGAGTTATAACCGTGACCTTCAGGAACTGACACCGCACCTCTGGCGGGGGGCCCGTGACGCTACCATGAGCCTGCAGCTGCTTCCTGGCATCCTGTCAGGGGCACGGTTCGACACCGGCCGGATGAAAGCCGAGGCAGGAAAAGGTCAGTCAACAGCCACGGATGTTGCAGATCTCCTGGTCAGGGAATATGACCTGCCGTTCCGGACAGCCCACAACATCGTTGGCAGGGCGGTAAAAAAAGGCTCAATTGAAATAAAAACTCTTGATGAGGCAGCAAAGGAGATCACGGGAAAGACCCTGTCTGAAAGAGGCCTTACCAGGATGCAGGTCATAACCGCGTTATCGGTAGAAAGCAGCGTGACCTCACGTGACCACCCCGGAGGGCCTGCGCCTTCCGCCACGGCTGAAGCAATCGCCCTTGCAAGGGATAAACTGAACATTGACCATAAAAATACAGAATCGAAAAAATCCGGCGTCAGCCATGCCATTGACAGGATGCTGGCAGAAGCAGGGAGGCTCGCACAATAATGGAACAACTTGAAACAGGAGACAGGGTGGAATGCACCTACGGCGGCACCCGGCTTAACGGGACATATATTACCAACAGGGATGGAAAAGCGGTGATCAAACTTGACAGCGGTTATAATATCGGTATAGGCAGGACGAACTGCAGGTTCCTTGAACGACCGGGCCTGGTAAAGCGATCTGAACTATCAACAGTGCAGGATGATTCGCTCCCGTCTCTTTCCATTATTTCTACAGGGGGGACAATTGCAAGCCGGATCGATTACCGTACCGGCGCCGTTACAAGCCAGTTCGATGCCGATGATATTTTAAGGGCAATTCCCGGCCTTTCCGGAATTGCCAGGTACCGGACAACGCAGTTGTACACGATCCTCTCTGAGAATATGACCCCTGCAATATGGCAGGAACTTGCAACCGCAGTCTATAAAGAGATTAAAAACGGGGCAACGGGAGTTATAGTGACCCATGGTACGGATACCATGTCATTTAGTTCTGCCGCGGTCAGCTTCATGATTGATACCCCTGTCCCAATAATATTTGTCGGCTCACAGAGGTCAGCTGACCGGCCGAGTAGTGATAATACTATGAATGCCTTGTGCAGTGCGACCGCTGCAGTAAGCCCGCTCGGTGAGGTGGCTGTTGTGATGCATGCCACAACCAGTGATGACCGTTGTGCAATCCACAGGGCAACAAGGGTCAGGAAGATGCACACATCCCGGCGTGATGCGTTCCAGAGCATCGGCATACCTCCATTAGGGTATGTGGATTATCCATCCCTGAAGGTTGAACTGTCACCTGAAGCGGCGAAACGCGGGGCCTTTGAACCAACCATCAGGCCTAATCTTGATGAATCCTGCAGGCTCATTTATTTTTACCCGGGTATGCCGCCTTCTGCGCTCCCCGTGCCAGGGGAAGTACATGGGCTCGTCCTTGCTGGTACCGGCCTTGGTCACGTAAGCACCGAATGGATCCCACACCTTAAATTACTGGCTGATGAGGGAACGGTCACCATGATGACCTCCCAGTGCCTGAACGGGCGGGTCTGTGACCGCGTGTATGACACCGGCCGTGACCTCCTGAAAATCGGCGTAATTGAAGGAGCCGATAC
>JBAXTR010000277.1:0-3150 GCA_037130095.1 Methanomicrobiales archaeon | reverse complement strand
TCATAAATGCGAGCAGGACTTTTACGTCGTAAACTAGGACATTCGGGGTAAGACCTGTCAGGTATATGGAAACAGAGAGTGCATAGAATGAAACTGCACCCCAGAGGACCATTGCAGGGATGAGGTACAAAATCCCGCCTGTGATCAGGGTAACGACCACCATGAAAACGGCAGGGATGACCTGGAGCACGGTAAATGTACAGATTTTGCTTGTTATGAGAGTTGAAACGCTGACAGGAAGACAGGCATAGGAGCTGAAGGTGTCAAACGAGGTAATCCAGGTGTACATCGTCGCTGAAATGATCCCGGTAGTCACCGCGAATACGAGAAGAACAGCGTAGTCAGGGACCAGTGCCCTCAGGACCGACAGGAAAAACCAGATAAGGCCAAGCGGGAGAAGGAACGAAAACAGGACCTGTCCGACACCCCCGCCACTCCTCCAGAGGTCAACCAGGTCCTTTGCAGCAAGGGGCGGGGTCGGGAAGAACGATAATTTTTCTGCAAGCGGGCTGAAAAGGTTGGAAAACCGTTTGGAAGTCCCCGTGTCATCCGGGTTAAAGAGCGCAACCGAGACAACAAACGGGACTGCAACGAGGATACAGGACTCGAGCAGCGAAACCCCTGACGCATTGCGAAGCAACTGGAGTGGTGGGAACAGGTCTGCAAGACCGGTCCCGTAAGACAGGTATGCCAAACCGGCGATAACCAGGATGGCGGCAAAAACAACCGCAAGTGCGGGCTTGGAGCGGGAATATACTGTAGAAAGAAAGAAAATCGCGGAGAGACCGAAAAGGAATGTCAATGTCAGGCTCGCAAAGAGGAGGAGCGGGTATCCAGCCGGAACACCGATAAAGGGTGAAGCGACTGCGAATCCCAGGACAAATGGCAGAACCCAGAGGAACAGGTAGTAGACAATGTCTTTCACAATGAAATTCGTGAAGATATACCGCTCGGAAAGAGGCAGGCTCCTTGCAGAATAGGCAAGCAGGCTCATCTGCCCGAACCGCCTGTTCATCACTTCGTTCCCGAGAAGCCCGAAGCCCCCGACCATTACCCCGAGGAGGAGGAAAATCCCTGTCGTAATCAGGGCTAGGTCACCTGCCGGAAGTACCGCGCGGAATAATGGGAGGAGAAAAGAACTCATGAAGACGATCCCGAAAATCAGCACCGGGAACAGGGCAAAACTTAAGCTCCCAAACATGGTGGAATGGAGCCGCCACTCTTCTTTCATCATGCTGGTGAACAGCTCAAATCCCACGGTCACCACCCCTCAAAAAACGAAGACAATGAGGATCAGGCATTCTCATCATCCTGCACCTGGGAAAAGAAGAACTCTGCCAGGTGCTGTTTTTTACTGGCAAGCTCACTAATCGCCCCGCTGTAGAGCAATTTACCTTTATGCAGGATGGCAAAACCAGTACAGATCTCTTCCGCAATCTCGAGGATATGAGTGGAGATAAAAATCGTCCCCCCGGATTTTACATAATCCGCAAGGTACTCCTTGACCTTGCGTTGCATAATCGGGTCGAAATTGATAAGTGGCTCGTCGATCAGGGCAAGTACCGGTTTGTGGAGGAACGCCTGTGCAAACATCAGTTTCTGCCGTGTCCCCCGTGAGAGGTCTTTGCACAGTACATCCCGCTTGTCTTCAAATTCAAGGAAACGGAACCACCATGCCGCCTTTTCATCGATATCCGGAATCTTCCTCACGGCCCCGACGAAGGCAAGGTATTCTATGGAGGTTAGAAAACTCGGCGGGGTTTCCTGCTCCGGGATAATTCCCACAGAGGTCCTTACACCAATAGGATCATTAAGGACATCGAGTCCAAGCACAGTAGCCTGGCCATTCATCGGCCGGATCTGCCCGGTAAGCATCTTGATCATCGTAGTCTTCCCTGACCCGTTCGGGCCGAGCAGACCGAAAAGCGAGCCCTGCGGCACGCTGAGGGTAACATTGTCCACGGCTGTGGTGTCACCGAACTGCTTCGTTAAGCCCTGTGCTTCAATAACCGTTATCATATCCAATTTTCCTCCTGATCATGATCATACACCGAACCACTTCGACCTCCCGGGGGGGTCATGGATAAGATCCTGTCATTCAATACAACAGGCCGAATGATAGCCAGTGTTTCGTAATACCTATACCTGACATATGTCCTGAGGGGTATATTGTGGTTACCGATGCGACGTATTTTGAATTGTTATCATGTCAAGCAAAAGGAGCGGACAACCCTGTCCTGGCGGGAGAAGAGGGAGGAGGATTTTCCCGGACCAGGGATTCCGGGATAAGGAATTTATACACTTGCTGCGGTTTCCCTGATTACCGAGAACAGGTCATTGATTTTCTCGTTCTTTTCAATCTCCGATTTATTGAGGACAACCTCCCCGGTGACACGGACACCCTTCTTCCCGAGGGCGGATTTCATTATCGGAAGGGTCTCTTTTGCCGAACTGCCGCATGTAGCAAAGATAACAGCCTTTTTCCCCTCGCACCCTTTGAGCGCATCAATTGCCCCGTTGATCACGGGTGTTGCTTTCCAGGCCCATACAGGAGTCCCGATAACAATCAGGTCATATAGTGATACATCGATGGTATCGGGGCTAATCGGGTCACAGTTTTCCTTCCTTGCGCGGAAACACCCAACAGAATAGGCAGAAAGCGTGGAATAATTGTCCTTCGGCTTTACCTCAATAAGGTCACCCCCACAGGTGGCTTTGATTTTTTCTGCAATGCCCCGGGTGACACCGGAATATGAATGGTAGATAATACATGTCTTCATAATTCACCGATTTATGATACTTCGCCTTTTATGAATTTTCTTTCCTGGTCCTGCCTGCACTTCTCCATAACACTCCTGGATAATGCATCTAAATTTTCCTTGTAGCGGACCATATTCTCGCGGTTAAATGAGTAATACACGTGGTTTCCTTCCTTTCGCGACCCGATGATACGCACGTTTTTCAGGATCTTTAAATGTTGCGAGACAGCAGGCTGTGATATTTTTAGCATTCCTGCAAGATCATTGACACCGAGGTTGCCTGTCTTGTCATTGGCCAGGAGATAAATGATGTAGAGCCGGTTATAATCCCCAAGGGCCTTGAAGGTCCCAGCCATCTCTTCAACAAACTGCCTGTTGCATTCACTCATTA
>JBAXTR010000276.1:0-3164 GCA_037130095.1 Methanomicrobiales archaeon | reverse complement strand
AAATTATATAACCTTTAACAGGTAATCTAGTTGTAGGAATTTGTGGTTAAAAAAGACAACCCTGGGGGGGTTTCTACAAGGAGGAATAAAAAAAACTCATCCCGACATTAAAAAGGTTCGTTTTTTGCGTATATATACTTATTCTGGCCCGGACCCCTGAAAATGAATAGCCAAACCATTGCAGATAGCTATAAAAAATTTTGTTACCGTGTAGGACGACGGTTCGACCAGGAGCCGAGCCCCTCCATTTCAAAAATGATCTACCAGGCAGATCTCGAGATGACGCCCGGCCTCTATACTTCCCTCTGGCTGATCACAACGCTCATCTGTGGCGTTGCGATGGGATGTATCGGGCTGGCAATTTTCATGCTCCCCATGAGTCCGTTTCATTCCCAATCCCCGTTCCTGTTCACAGGGATCCTCGGCATGGTAGGGGCGGCCGGGGCAGGGATTGGTTTCCCATTTTACCTCCAGAGTAAAATTTCCAATAAAAAAATGGATATCGAACGCCAGTTGCCATACGCACTGGCATTTATGTCGATCCTTGCCAGTTCGGGTGCAACCCCCCTCGATATAATCCGCCGCCTCGCACGGGAAGATTACGGGCATATCTCCAATGAATTTAAAAAAGTACTTTTCAGGGTAGACATTCTTGGGGAAGATGTCGTAACGGCGATGCATTCACTTATCAACCATACCCCTTCCGAATTGTTCCGCGACCTCTGCATCGATATGACGAATATTATCTACAGCGGGGGTGGCCTGAAGGAATACCTCGAGACTAAGTCCAAGGAGCTCATGAATATCCGGCGGCAGACATACCGTGAATTTGTTGATTCCCTATCAATTTTCGGTGAAGGGTATCTTGGCGGTGTGGTGATGCTGATTATTTTCGCGGTCCTCGGTATAGTAATCAGCGGGGCATTGGGAATTGAGCTTGGCCCGTTCACCCCGGCTGAGCTGTTCAATTACCTTGTATACCTGATCATACCGCTTGTGAACATCATTTTTCTCCTGGCCTTGGCCGTGAAGTACTCAACAAACCCGTAATACCATGAAGGAATTTTTCGAGCGACTGCAGATAAAACACGACCTGAAACGGGAATATTTTACCCTTGGGATCCCCGTAGCGGTTGCAGTCATTTTCATCATTCTTTCCGTCACACTCGGGATGGTCAAGATGCCGGGGGAGGGTGGAGCGGCCGTCCAGAAAGACGAACGGCAAAAAGCATATGAAGAACTCCTCAAGCAGATGAACGAGGGTGGCGATGCGACCCCGGTTACAGAAACCCCGGCCAAGCCCGCTGCAAAGAAACTCAGGTTGGAAGATGTCCTGATTTTTGCCACCCTGATTGCCGTCATCCCGTACTCCATCGATATCACGCTCCAGAAGCGGAAGACCAGGAAAAAAGAGGAGCTTTACACCGAATTTCTCTTCAAACTTTCAGAACTGATGAGGGGTGGACTGGACCCTATTAAATCGGTGAAGGAACTTTCAAAAACAGACCTGGGAGACCTCGGGCCCCACGTCAGGATGGCGTCAACTGCCCTGACATATGGAAAAACGTTCGAGGAGTCCATGAAAGCAATGGCAGCTTCCCTCCACAGCGAACTCATCCGGCGTTACACTCAGCTGGTCGTTCAGGCGTCTTACAGCGGTGGCTCAGTATCAGACCTCATCCTCAAGGCCTCCGAGGACATGAGAAGTATTATTGGTATCGAACGGGAAAAGGAAGGCAATCTCAGCCAATATGTGTTCATTTTTTATTTTGCCCAGGGTATTATCGTATTTATTGCCTATATCATGCTCACGTCACTCCTCCCCTTTATGGCGAATATGGGATCAACTACCATGATGGGGGGTGCAAACCTGCTCGCTGGCCTTGATTTTGCCAACGGTTTTTTTAACCTGATCATGATAAACGCCTTTTTCGGGGGCCTGATCATCGGTAAGATCACCGAGGGCGATGTAAAATACGGGCTGAAACATTGTGCTATCCTGATGGCAGGGTGCTATATCGCGGGAATGATATTCCTGGTACCACCGGTGGCTGACCAGGTGACTGGGAAAATCAATATCACGGTTGTTTCCGGGGATGAACAGCTCGGAGTACCGGGTCTCCCTCTCCCGAAACCGATCATCGTGAAGATTACCGACCTCGATGGGAAACCAAAAGAGAATGATGATGTCAAATTCAGCATCACACCCGACGGTAAGGTGACCCCATCTTCTGATCGTACGACAAAGGACGGAAATGCCCAGGTGAAGGTTATCCTCGGAGCCTCACATGGCCCGTATTTTATTGAAGCAAATGCAGAGAATGTCAAAAAACGGATTCAGATAAAAACATCAACCGCAGGAACCGGATGAAAAATGGTCTTATTGACGAGGAATTTACCCGTGCCGTTCCCGGGTATCAATCAGGATTCCCTCGTCATTGATGGTAATCGGGAGCATCCTGTCCGGGGGGATGGTCCCTTTCATTTTCGGAATGGAAATTGCACGTTTTATTTTATCTCCCTCCGGGTTTGACATGAACTGGATGATCCCGTCTGCCATTGCCCGGAGTAGGTTTTCTTCCCTTGAGTTGAAAACACCCGAATCTGACAACAGGAGAAAGACCGATCCTTTCCTGCTCTCCACAAGGAACCAATCCATGATCAATTCGAGCTCCGCGATATCACTCCGGGTACAAAGGGTGGAAAATGCATCGATCACGCAGAAATCACCGTGATCAATGTTCGAAAGGTCTCCGGCAGTCCGAAAGTGATCGATAATACGGAAGTTTTCAGGAATTGTTATCCTGAACAGCGCCATCTGGGAGATAACATCCTCCTTCATCCTCGTTGTCAGGTAAACGACTTTTTTCCCTTCCTTCGCACGGTCGAATGCCATTTTCTGGGTGAAGATTTCTTTTACAACTCCGGGGGCCTCTTCGATCAGTATCACGCTGTTATCTGGGACACGGTCAAACCCGGATTCGTACGCCATCGTTATAGTATATCGAGGTCTGACCACATAAGTCATTCCGGATGTTTCTCTGCGGAATTTATAACCGGCTTATTCGCGGAATTGACACTTAAATTTGCATTATCACAATATTTACCATTAGATCGGAAATAGAGGGGCATATTCTGCACAGCATCTGAAAATAATTAAATAT
>JBAXTR010000275.1:0-3174 GCA_037130095.1 Methanomicrobiales archaeon | reverse complement strand
GTTTATATATAAATATCACTAACCAAAGGATAACCTCTTCGGGTAACCGCCCGGAGGTAAATGGGGGAATGAACAATGGTATTACGAAGAAATTATCCAATCGTGTGGACTGACCATGATTTCGACGACCTGCGAAATGAACTTATGACCAGGTTTGATCGCCTGATGACCAGCCCCCTGCTCCCGCCAGGAAACTTTGCGGAGAGAATTGTCCCGACCCTTCTCGGGGAGTTACGGGTGGATGTAGCCGAGCAGGAAAGTGAAGTCATTGTTGTAGCTGACCTACCGGGGGTTGAGAAAGAAAATGTGGAAATCTCCCTGGTCAACCCGCGGACACTCGAAATCAGGTGCGAAAAAAAGCAGGAAAAAGAGGAGAAAGACGAGGGTTATTACCTGCGGGAGAGAAGATCGGGTGTCATATCGCGTGTCATACCGCTTCCAGGTGAAGTGACCGATGACGGGGCTACAGCGACGTTCAGGAATGGCGTGCTGGAAGTCCATTTTAAAAAGATGAAAATTGAGCGCGGTGCAAAAATTAAAATTGATTGAAAGTTCTCCTTTTTTCCGATGATTTCAAGTAATAATCCGACGTGATCTACTGTGATGGACAAGAAAAAGGTCAGGGATTACATGACCTACGATGTGGTGACGGTCGATGTCCATGGCACGACAAAAGATGTCATTGAGAAGATCCAGAACACAGGACATGACGGATTCCCGGTAGTTGACGGAAGGGAGGTAGTTGGATATTTATCTGCGAGGGATCTCCTTTTTGTTCCCTCCACAACCCCGATTGACAAGGTAATGTCTGACCACCTGATCGTCGCTGACCCTGAAATGAGCATCAATGATGCAGCACGAGTGATCTTCCGTTCCGGGATCCAGAAACTCCCGGTGGTGGATGAAAAAAACAACCTGCTTGGGATCATATCAAATACTGACGTTATCCGGAGCCAGATAGAGCATGTGTCACCCGAAAAGGTCTTTAATTTCATAGAGACCCTGAAGAAACTTCACGGGATCTCTCCTACCCTGAAACGGGAGACCGTGCAGATCGATCAGCTCCTCCCCACCCAGTCAAAAATATACGAGGACGAACTTGAGGGACGGATGTACGAGATTAAAAAAGGCCTGGCAGAACCACTTATTGTCGTCCGACGCCCGGGAAGATTAATCCTTGTCGATGGCCACCACCGCACGGTTGCGGCAAAGAGAATGGGGATTACATCCCTTGATGCATACCTGATAGAGATCGATGACGATATCGAACTGGGAATGGAACGGACTGCAAGGGCGATGAACCTGAAAACAATAGACGATATAACAGTTCTTGACTATGCACGACACCCGCTTGTAGCTATTACTCACCGGCTGGTACGCCGGGTTGAGTAACACTTTTTAATATTTGAGGGTCTTTACGACCCCTCGCATCGTACATCAAATTTATCGTTCAGGACGTGCTCCTTCACGATTGTATCATCCCTGACCACCACTTCCGGCCATAAACGGGTCCGTGAATGGACTATCACGCGGTCTCGCAGTACCACGCGGGGCCCGAGGACCGTATCATTCTCGATACTGCATCCATCGCCAATAAGCGTATCATTATCGATGATACTCCCACTTATGGTGGTGTTCTTTCCGATGATGACCCGGTTATAAATCGATGATGAAAACACTTTGGCGTTGTTTTTTATGAGGCAGTTCTCTCCAAGACTCGTGTAAGGACCTATCAGGACATTGTCACCAATAGTTGTCCCTGAACCAATCGAAACAGGACCAATAAGCCTTGAATTCACCCCCATGGTGAATGAGTCACCGAGTTGTACCGGCCCCTGGATCTTGGCGGTCTTTATCGTCAGGTCGCCACTGATACTCGTGTACTTGATATCCATAAGCTTCCATTTTTCAGCCTGCCTGAGCATGCTCGGGCTGCCGACATCGGTCCAGTTCCCCCGCGCAAGCCAGCCTGATATGGTGAACCCTTCTTCCATTAGGTTGGGGAAAAGGTCACGGGCAAAATCAAATTTTTCCCCAGCAGGGATATGATCAAATATCTCCGGGCTGCAGACATACATCCCGGTGCTGGCAAGGTTTGAAAAGATCTCCCCGGGTGCCGGTTTCTCTTTGAACCTCTTGATATGGTAATCCACATCTATTTCCGCGATACCATATTCTGACGGGTCATCGATACTAATCAGGCCTATCGATGCGGGCACCCGTTCCTTCATGTGTTCCCGGTAAAACTCAAGAAGGTTTAAATCGGTAACATGATCGCCGCCTACCACGAGAAAGTCCTGGCCATCGAGGAATTTCTGTGCATTCTTTACACTGCCGGCAGTACCGAGCTTGGTCTTTTCATGCACATAGGTGATATCCACCCCAAAGAGGGAACCGTCACCAAGGGCGTGCTCAATTACTTCACCCATGTAACCAAGTGTTATGACCACTTCACGGAAACCGAGGTTGGAGAGGTGTGATACCAGATGCTCTATCGAGGGTTTGTTCACAATCGGAATGCAGGGCTTTGGACGTTCAAACGTGAGGGGGCGAAGCCTGGTTCCTTCCCCACCGCACATGATACACACCTTCATGAAGGAATTTTGATCCGCATCATGTTTAACCATATTGAACCCGGTTTTTAGGAGGGATATTTACCTCCCGGAATGTGAAGAGTCATTGGGAAGATGGGGGCAGGATAATTTGAAAAAGTTATCATCCTCCTGGGGACCATATAGAGAACGGTATATTTGACAAGTACTGAAAAAGACCGGTGGCCCGGTGCAGACCGGCAACGCGAAATCGCACTCGCAATTCCAATCATCTCTTTTGCAGGAATCGCAATCGGCGTTGTCCTGCAGTACATGGGCCTGATCCCCGATGCAGCTGAGTTCTGGTATGGCCCGACTATTGGCGCATTCCTGCTCGGATATCTTGCGTGGCTCAAACCAAGGCTGGATGTTGTTTCGATTTGTGCACCAATCTTTGCCGTCATGATCCTGATTGTGCCCCTGGATACGAAACCGAGCCTGTTAATCGTTATCCTTTTTTCGATCAGCATTACAATCCTGTTAATACGGCTTGAAAAACGGTTCAGTACGAGAGTAAAAATTTCGGAGGAGGATCCAATGGAACACTATCTGTATGACTACATGGAACGGCTCAGACTAATGT
>JBAXTR010000274.1:0-3185 GCA_037130095.1 Methanomicrobiales archaeon | reverse complement strand
TTTCTGCCGAAACAACCTGGCCATCGTTGCTGAACCAGCATTCGGTCTCTCCCTCCAGGAATAAATCATCACACGTAAACAGGACATATTCGGCCAGTGGCATCCATCCCGAAATATTAGTATCAAAACATTCACCATCTGCATTTTCCGGCGCCAGACCGCCAAGATCAAAACCCATTGATTTCACCCCTATTTTTGTCTCCGAAATCCCTATTTCCCATCCATCCCCAGAATCTGCTTGTTTAACTGACATTCTGCATAGGTGCACCGTTCCCCAATCCCCTTCGGTAACAGGGGATAACTCATCCGCATAATGCCCGCAACAGGGGTCGGAATGCATGCCGACTGGAACTTGATCCGCTCGATAAGACCTGGAGGGATCGAAATGTCCGTACTGGTCACTTCCGGGACCGGATATGGGGGGTTCTTCCTTGTTTTTTGGAATTTAACTTTCTTTGGACTTGGCATCGATATGGAATCAAGCGGCACCCTCATGTCATATTGTTCGCTTGCACAGCTCTCAACATCTGCTGGTGCGGGCTTTTTTGCCCGGCCCCTGCGGTGCAGTTCTTTCGGGACGTCAAAAACGGGCACGACGGCGGTCACAAAAGATTTTATTAATTTATCGTCGGCATTCACATTCTTATAAAAATCATCTACCCAGCAGCGGCAAAATCGGTTCATCTCACTCGCACAGAGGTCATCAAATGACCGTGCTGCAACAATCTCTTCAGGGCTGATTGGCCGGTAGCCAAACCCTTCAAGCACGTCAGCATTTTTTTCGATAAAGGAGTTTAGATAATAACTGTAGGTCCCAATTTCTGCAATTAACTCAAGAAATAATTTCTTGATATACCAGACTTCAACCGCGTTGTAGGACTTGTCCGCAAATTCATACGGTGTGAGCCGGAGGCCTGCATACCCTGAATAAAACTCCCCCTTATTTTTCCCGGGATAGGGATTGTGGATTGCATGGTACGAGAAGAACTGCCTGAACCATTCGGAGTCAAGGACCTTAGTAAGTGCCCGAATACTTACCTTGCCTTTTTCACTGTCCAGGTCGAAATACGACCCGCTCCGTTTGATATCAGAGTGTATCGAATTGATGATCGGGCCCACGGAAGAACGGAACGGTACATTTCTCAACCCTTCGTTCATCCGGTGAATATACCCCTTTTCAGAGAGCTCCATCCTCGCATCAATCAGCGGGCCGGGGTTTGAAGGCGATAACCCGCCCCCCTGGACCCCATAAATAAACCGGTTTGCATCAGCCTGGGTCTTCTGGGTGAAAAAAGCAACATAAGCGTTGGACCGGATCCGGTCATTTTCAAGGGCGTCTAAACTACATTCTTCTGTGGAATATGTAGTTTCCGACATTTGAAGAGATTTAATGTTAAATCTGTATTTTAACATATCTGTCCATCTTTTTCGCATGCAAAGAAGCTTGCATACCAGAATGCCGAAGAAATCAATCTCCATCAGACTGGACAAAGACCTCGTGCAGCAACTCAAAATAAGGGCCGCTGAACAGGACATTACCCAGAAGGAGATTGTGTCGACATTATTGAAGGACTACCTGAATGGTGGTCCAAGGACTGAAAAAATGACAAATGAGATAAGGGAGTGCGAAATATGAAAAAGGGAAAACTAACTGAAATTGTTTGCATAATCGACCGGTCTGGCTCAATGGGCGTAATCAGGGATGATGCAATCGGGAGTTTCAATACGTTCTTAAAAGACCAGCAAAGCCTGTCTGGGGAAGCCTTGATGACCATTGTGTTGTTTGATGACCAGTACGAAATCATGCATAATGGGACACGGATCAATTATGTCCCGCTGCTGACCAAAAAGACCTATGTCCCACGTGGTACCACAGCCCTCTTCGATGCAATAGGCCGGACAATCAATGAAGTGGAAGACCGGATAAACGGGATTGAAGACAAGAGAAAAAAGCCGGACAACGTCATTGTCGCAGTCCTGACCGATGGAGAGGAGAATGCAAGTACGGAATTTGACCTATTGCAGATTGAAGCGATGATAAAAAAACAGATTGAAAAGGACCATTGGAACTTTGTATACCTGTCAGCAGACCCGAAGGCGTTTGAGGATGCCGTTAAGATGGGGATTGACAAGAATAATGTTTTCTCCTTTGAGGCGGACCCCGGAGGGATCCAAGACTGCTGTATGGAGATGAACCGGGTATGTTGCAATATAAGGGAAAATATCCCTGTTAAGAGGAAAGGGAAATAAACGGCCACAATTAATATTTTTTTTCAAAATCTGCGGGTGAATTACATAGAGTTAAGTCAAATCATCAATGGATATATCCATGGACCAAAAAATTAATGATAAATTCTCTCAATGGCTCGATGAAACAACAGATAGCTGGAAAACCCCGAAAGAACAAAGATTCCAAAATTTGGCCTGGAATGAAATTGATAACCGAATTACGTTTTATCCTTCGGTCCGGGAATCATTGAATGCAGGCCAATTCAACCTTGAACGATTTGCGAAAATTATTGAGAAATGCTGGGCACTTGGCTCACGGTACCAGCATATCCGTTTCCGCCGTTTTGTAAGCGATGAGTCCGCTGCATCAACAATTAAACTATTTATCAATGATTTTCCAGAAAATGATGTTGCTGCATCCGAACGTATTAACAATTTTATTGACCAATTAGTCGGACTAGGTTATACAAAAACAGTCCACACATCATCCGATTTTGCAGGAGCGGCAGCATTGAGCAGCGTGGTCCTCACATCACTTTTCCCAGACCGTTTTGTGGACTTTTTACCAACCCGGTGGAAAACATTCTCTGATAGATTTGATTACTCACATCCTTTCCCTGAAAAAGAGTCCTATGGGGAAAAGATCATTTGGGCGGGTAAATTTGCAGCGGCCCTTGCAGACACAAAAACCTTCAAAAAATATTGGCCCAATTATGAACGCCTCTGGGTAGTCGCGGGGATTTGTTGGAAATGGGACGATCTTCAAGACACCACTCCTGAAGATGAAGGTACCGAAGAGGACCTGGCCTTTCGGGAAGGCGAAGAGACCACCAAAACAATCCGTCAAAAGAAACGTAATTTAGAACTGATAAAACTTGCAAAGAATTTGCGAAGAGATATAGATCCTATGTTAAGGTGTGATGTATGCCACTTTAGTTTTCTTGAGACCTATGGGA
>JBAXTR010000273.1:0-3195 GCA_037130095.1 Methanomicrobiales archaeon | reverse complement strand
TCTTGCGGTTAAAAGAATTTCAAAGATTGGATTTCTTTACTGCGGATTGTCGGTTGTGTACCAGGAAGACCTGAAACGTTCACGGAAAACAAGTAAATCGTTTTTGCAGGGACGAAAAATTATCATTAAAATCCCTGACAAAACGTCACATTTTATTTACCAATTAATTAACACGCGGGGAACCTCATGGATCTGTTTCAACATAATGATGTTTTTCAAATCCGCGACCTCCGAAAATACTTACCAGGCTTGCTGCTGTCACCCGGAAGATTAGATGTTGCATTAAAACGTTGATTCACATTTTTTCAAAAAAGTTTTAAAAAAGTATTGCCAGGTTATTATTTCATAATCAATGGATTTAAGGTCGTCTCCGGCGGACCCGTACCGATTCCGCGTGGGCAAAGAGCCCTTCTGCATCAGCAATGGTCTCCACCGTGTCCCCGATCAGTTCAATCCCTTCCCGGTCGATAATCTGGACTGTTGAAGTCTTGGTGAAATGCCGGACATCGAGTCCTGAATAGGTCCTTGCATACCCCGCAGTAGGGAGGACATGGTTTGTACCCGATGCAAAATCCCCGCATGCGACAGCAGCATTCGGCCCGACAAAGATAGAGCCGGCATGCCTGACCCGTGACAGGACATACATGGTATCACTTGTCTGGATTGACAGGTGTTCGGGGGCGAGGTAGTTCACCGCATCAATGGCGTCATCCAGGCAGTCTGCTATAAAATATCCCGAGTTTTTAAGTGCTTTTTCGATTATGGTCCGGCGGGATGCGGATTTTATCATCGTTTCCACAATTACCCCGGTCTTTTTCGCAATACTTTCATCAGTGGTGATCAGGACACAAGCCGAATGGGGGTCATGTTCAGCCTGGGCAAGGATATCGGCAGCGATGAACTCGGGGTCTGCATTCCCGTCTGCAATGATCGCGATCTCGCTCGGGCCCGCAGGAAAATCTATCTCGGCATGTTCTCTCAGGAGGACTTTTGCGGCGGTGACATAGACATTTCCAGGTCCGACAATCTTCTGGACAGGTTCGATTGTCTCTGTCCCGAGCGCCATCGCCGCGATTGCCTGGGCCCCCCCGACCTGGTAGACCTCATCTACACCGGCGATATCGAGAGCAATGAGAGTGGCAGGGTGGACCGGCGGTGGGGAGCAGCAACAGACAGAGGGGACGCCGGCGACCCTGGCAGGTACAGTACACATTAATGCGGTGGAGGGATAGGCCGCCCTTCCGCCAGGCACGTAGGCCCCGATCCGGTCAAGAGCCGTGGTCTTCACCCCGAGCGTGATACCTGGTGAGACCTGACGGAGCCAGAGGTCTTCAGGCCGTGACATCTCGTGGAAGGCTGAAATCCGTGCTTCTGCTTCGATGAGGCTCTCGACAAGCCGGGTTTCGACTTTTTCATACGCCTCTTCCCGTTCCTCATCGGTCACAAGGAGGTCAGCAAGCCGGATATGATCGAATTTCTCCGTGAGGTCGAAGAGGGCTTTATTGCCACCTTCCCTGACCATCCGGATAATTTCTTCAACAGGACCTTTCACCCCGGATATCCCTGATCTCCGCTCTTCCACCCATTTTTCGATATCTACAGCCTGCCACATGTGAGGAGTGGTTCGATGAGATCCAATGTTAAAGTATCGACGGGATGCCTTCATGAAAAGTCACCTGGTTTTTCGCATCACCAGTACGTCCTGGATCCAAAGATTATCCCCTCAAATCATCTTAACTTCCCGAAAACTTAACAACCATTTCTGCGAAAGTTATTCCTGCAATGTGGAAGGAAGTCAGGGTAGATACCTGGATCAATAACCGGACATCGAGTCTTGAGGGCGTCCGTGAAAATGTTACCGATATCATCGGGCGGGTCAGGAAAGACGGGGATACTGCACTGAAGGCGATGTCCCGGCATGTCGTCCTCGAGGAAGTCGCTGTACCGGAAAAGGAGATTAAGGCAGCATACGATACGGTCGATGGAAAGGTTGTCGAGAGCCTTGTCAAGGCAGAAGAACGCATCCGGCGGTTCCACGAACTCCAGCGCCCCCGGGACGTCTGGCTCGATACGATTGAACCCGGGATTGTCCTTGGTGTAAAAACAACCCCCTTACGCAGGGTTGGCATCTACGTACCGGGTGGCAGGGCGGCATACCCGTCAACAGCCCTTATGTGTGCAGTCCCGGCAAAGGTGGCCGGGGTCCGAGAGATCTGCGCATGCTCACCCCCACCCATCAAGCCGCTCACGCTTGTCGCCCTTGATATTGCCGGAGTCAACGAGATCTACAATGCCGGTGGGGCCCAGGCAATTGCGGCAATGGCAATAGGGACACAGACGGTTAAGCCGGTCCAGAAAATTGTCGGGCCCGGGAACGTATATGTTACCATGGCCAAAATGATGCTCCGCGACCACGTGGAGATCGACTTCCCGGCGGGACCGAGCGAGGTAGCAGTCATTGCCGATCAAACAGCAGACCCTGATTTCATCGCGGCTGATATCCTCGCCCAGGCTGAACATGACCCGGATGCGGCCTGCATCCTGATTACAACTGACCGGTCACTCGCTGAAACAGTCGGGAAGAAGGTCGCTGCAATGACAGAAAAAGCCCCGAGAAAAGAGATTATTGAGAAGGCACTTATTAACTCCGGATATGTCGTTGTCCGTGACATCGATGAAGCGATAGAGGTATCGGACAGGATTGCCCCGGAACACCTCTCAATACAGACTGCTGATTCTCTTTCGATTGTCACCCGCGTAGAAAATGCCGGGGCAATTTTTGTCGGGAAATACTCCGTTGTTGCGAGCGGGGATTATGCCATCGGGACAAACCACGTCCTTCCGACTGCGGGGTACGCGAAACTCTATTCAGGCCTCGATGTGAACCATTTCTGCAAGACTGCCTCCGTCGAGATGGTGAGTCCGGAAGGACTCGAGTCAATCGGTGATATTGTTGAAACGATCGCCGAGGCGGAAGGACTTTTTGCCCATTCGGAATCCGTGAAGGTCAGGCGCAGGAAACATTAAATATTATTTTTGGTCTTTGTGTGAAATATTCCAGGCAAACACCTGAATGCCCTCTTTTTTCTCAATTATCTGTGAGCTCAAAGGCTCCTAGCACGCTTTGTCGAAATTCTGAGTATAAATAAAGTTAATAGGACGGCTTATACAGGAGGGGGTTTCACCCCCTCCCTG
>JBAXTR010000272.1:0-3218 GCA_037130095.1 Methanomicrobiales archaeon | reverse complement strand
GTCTGCAGGTTTCTGGGCAATATCCTTCTATTACCTGAATAATATGATGCCATTCGGACCAACTATTGCCGCAGTCCTGTTCATAATTCTCGGCATGTTGCTGATGGTATCAGGGTTGATCCTGAACTCCCTCATTGTAATCATGAAAAAACAGAGACTTTTATGACAGGCCCTGTCCACCAGAAAGGACTTGCGAGTATCATTATTGTCACGTATAACCACCGCCAATATCTGGATGCCTGCCTGAAATCTATTGAGGAACAGGAGTCTCCCCATGAAATTATTATTGTTGACAATTGCTCGCAGGACGATACGGTAATTTTTTTACGCTCTGAGTATCCTGAAGTAACACTCATACAAAGCCCCGATAACCGGGGTTTCGGTGCGGCTAACAACCTGGGGGTCAGTCATGCAAACGGAGAATACGTCGTATTTCTCAACCCGGACACCATTGTTCATAAGGACTGGCTATTTTCCCTTCTTTCCCCGCTGGAAGAAAAAGACCACCTGATAACAACTCCTAAAATCCTCAACTACGATGGCCTCACCATAAACACCTGCGGAAATATCAATCACTTCACAGGTCTGAATTTTACGCGGGGGCTCGGACAAGACCCATCCCATTATCAAGATACAGGGGGAGTCAGCGGAATATCAGGTGCCTGCTTTGCTATGACGATAAGAGATTTTTTAGACATCGGAGGTTTTGATGAACATTTTTTTCTTTATAACGAAGACTCAGATCTTTCCTGGCGCGCACACTTCTTCGATTACAACATTCTCTGCGTAACAGAATCGATCGCCCGGCACATGTACCATCTGAATGTAACATCAGAAAAATTATACTTCCTCGAAATAGGTAGGTACATGATCCTGCGGAAGTACTATTCATTAAGAGATATTTTTCTTATCAGTCCCTCGCTCCTCCTCGCCGAGATTCTCACCTGGGGGTACGCCATTCGTCTTGGAAAACGGGGTTTTACATGTAAAGTAACTGCATTACAGGACGGTATAAGATGTGAGGTGGAAAAATTTCCTAATGCCAGGAAACGACTTCTCCCACACCTATGTGTCTTTATTCCTGAAGATCAACTTACCTTCAATAAACTAGAGAGAGTTGCAAAGGTCATCAGCAATAAGATTTTTTTCTTGAATTTTAGATTAATCACGTGAACGGTTTATATAGATCGTTGTAGGGAGGGGGGATTTTCATTTCTGGGAAAAATGATTGAACACGCGATTTTCTTTTTGAAAAAAAATGTTTGGATCCTAAGAGACATCTTTTTCCTATGGTTTTTTTTGATTGGGGCAACAATCTTTATGCTGTTGAAATATGTTCAGGTACGCCCAATATAGAAGAATGAGTATTTATTCATATTCTCCCCAATATTTATTTGAAAATGAAGATTCTTTTTTGCATCGCAAAAATTTCCAGCGAGACCGAGATGATTGGAACAAAAGGAATCATCTACAATTTAATATATCATTTAACAATTCGTAACAATCAGGTCCACCTCTACTCTTCTGATTTCCTTCTTGACCGAGAAATGGTCACAACGGTAAAACAAGCAGGGGGATTAGTAACGATATTTCGAACCTGGATTGCATTCCCTGAGTTTTTTGTAACTCCATCAATTTTCCTGAAATGTGGATCTCTTAAACAATATGATATAATTCACCTTCACCTTTACCGAAGCTTTCAAAATATAGTTATTTCATTTTTTGCCATCATTTTTCACATTCCTTTTGTGGTGCAGGCCGAGGGATCACTTCTGACATTTTTCCAACGTCCTTACCTGAAATTTATTTTTGATTCCATGTACGGGCATTTTATGATCAGGAAATCTGCGGGCATCATCGCTTCAAGTAGCCGGGAACGGGACCAATTTATTTCTATCGGAGTTCCAGCCGAAAAGATCCATATAGTTCCTTTCGGGATAAACGCTGAATTGAGGGTAAATCAACCAATGAACAGTAGGTTCTGGGAGAGATTCGATATTAACACCCCCTACATCCTCTTCCTGGGAAGAATCGATCCAATCAAAGGGTTAGACATTTTAATCGATGCATATGCCCGGTTATCCATCGATCATCCTATCCATCTTGTAATTGCAGGACCACGTACTCAGTACCAGATGGAACTGGAACTACAGGTTCAGACTTTAGATATAACAGACAAAGTCCACTTTCCAGGACCATTGTATGGACCTGAAAAGTATTCAGCATATCATGATGCCGAGTTTCTTGTTTTACCTTCCCGCCACGATGATTTTGGACTTGTTGTTGCAGAAGCCATGAGCTGTGGTACTCCGATAATCGTCACGGATCAGTGCGGATCTGCTGATTTAGCCAGGGAGGGGGGTGGGATTGTATGTGAATGCAGTTCCCAATCCATCTTTCAAGCAATGGTGCATATGCTCAAGGTGGAGGAAAAGAGAGAAACCTATGGAAAAAATGGAAAACTTCTCATGAAAGAAAATTATACCTGGGAAAAGATCACTGAGCGATTAGAGGGTGTATACTCGAATGTTGTCAAAGGATGGGATCATAATAATATTGAGGCATCAAAATGATCATCCATAAGTCCATAAAAGGTGTGTAATGGAACTATTACCGAAAATATCGATTGTAACACCATCTTTTAACCAGGGTACGTTCCTTGAACAAACCATTCTGTCCGTTCTTAATCAAAAATACCCCAATCTTGAATATATTATCATGGACGGTGGTTCAACTGATAATAGCGTTGATATCATCAGGAAGTACGAAGATAAAATCGCATTCTGGGAGAGTAAACCAGATAGCGGACAGGCTGATGCAATATACCGGGGTTTTGATCTGGCGAGTGGCGATATAATTGGATGGATTAATTCAGACGATTACTATCTTGATGGAGCCTTACATATCGTGGCAAATAATTTTAAAAAATACCCAAAAATTGATTGGCTGGCTGGTAATGGAATAATTGTTGATGAACAGGGGTTTGAGCTGTTAAAATGCTATGAAACAAATATTTCGTTTGATCGTTTATACTATCACGACTCACTATACCTGCAACCTTCAATTTTTATTTCAAGGAACGCCTTTTTTGAGTGTGGGGGGTTCGAAAAAACTCTTGAATTCTGTTTCGATTATGATTTATATCTTAACCTGTCCAGCAGATCAAACCCGCTTCAAATCTCTGATTTTTTATCTGCAGCTCGGTATCACACCAATGC